>JBBRVA010000953.1:0-3129 GCA_038247295.1 Caldilineales bacterium
GTCTCACTGTCCTACTGCCTTTTACGCCGTTGGCACTTCGCCGGTCGCCAGGAGCGCTTCCGTCTTCGGACGCAGTTCGCCAGCGATATCTTCCCAGCGTTTGTTGCCGATCATCAAATCGGTCAGGTACGGACCCCACAGATCGATCACGTATTGGTACCAACCGCCCCAATACGAGCCAATCGTATCACCCGGCCAGCGATAGGTTTCCTTGTTCTCGAAAACGTCGAAAGCGAGTTGCCGTTCGGTGGCGTCGGGTGGCGGTGTGCCATTCAGGTAATCGTCACGCAGCGCTTTCAAGGTGGGCTGGAGCTGACCGCGATCAACGATGATTTTTTGCCCAACCGGGTCGGCCGTACAGAAGTAGATAAAGTTAAACGCTTCTTGTTTGAATTCACTGCCGCTGAAAACACACATCGGCGAGTACTGGCCGTAGGTCGTTTTCTTTTTGCTGTAGGGCACCTGGATCATGCCTAGGTTGACGCCGGCATCCAGATATTCGCCCATACTCCAGACGCCGCCATGTTCCATCGCCACATTGCCAGATGGCAGTGTGATCTCCTGCGCAGTCTGATATTTGGCCGACGGTGCGACGTAGTGCTTCAAACCCAGGTCAGCCAACCAGTTCATCGCCTCGATAAATTCGGGCGTGTCGATCGGCGTGGTCATATCGCCATTGATGATCTCGGCTCCGTTCGACCAGATATAGGTTTGGCGCCCATGACCGGTGTCGGCCATAAAACCATACTGTTTGACGCGAGCCGGGTCAAAGTCGGCATCGTTGGGCGTCTTGCCATCCAGATCAAAGGTCAATTGCTTGCCCAGTTCGATAATTTCGTCCCAAGTCAGCCACGCCTGCGGATCCGGATAAGGCACCTGGGCTTCATCAAAGAGATTCTTGTTGTACATGATCAGCAGTGCGCCGCTGTCCCACGGAATGCCCCAGATCTTGCCATCATAGGTCTGGCAGGAGAAGGTATTTTCGGTAAAATTCTCAGGCTTATAGGTCGGTTCGGCAGCCAACAGATCATCAATCGGCAGCACGACACCCTTACGTGCCAACATCCCGGTCGTGCGGATCGAATCGAACCAACAATCAGGTCCGGTGCCGGCGGCCAACATCATTAACAGGGCTTCCTGGTGCGAATATCCGGCCACCGAATTGAGTTCGAATTCGTAGTCGGGATAGACCTTTTTGAACTCGGCAATCTGCAAATCCATGGTTTGGAAAACGTATTCGCCACCGCGGTTGAAGAAGTTAAGCTGGACCGGCGCTTTGGCCGCGCCGGACCCCGCGCCGGCTTGCGGTACAGGCGGGGGCGTACAGGCAACGATCGCAACACTTGCCGTTGCCACGGCGGACGCCTTCAGGAAATCGCGACGACTGAACCTTTTGTCACTCATTGTGATGCTCCTTGTGTTTGCCAATAATAGTTGATGACTGCTCGATGTGATTATGGTAAGAAGTAAGCAGTGATCAGTGACCAGTATCGATACTGGTCACTGATCACTGCTCTATGAAACCTACACCAACGCCAATCTTTGGACCTCGTTCTTCACCTCCGCCAATTCCTCGCCGGTCAGCTCGCACATCGGCGGGCGGACACGGCCGGCGGGAATGCCGCGCAGCGCCAGGGTGGCCTTAAAAAAGGCCGTGGTGCGCCCGCCTTGATGCAAGTTAATGACGGCGTTGACAACCTGCTGCAACTGTTGGGCGCGGTGCAGATCGCCAGCTTGGTAAGCCGCATAAAGTTGCACAAAGGGTTCGGGGAAGGCATTGGAGTTGCCCGAAATCTGGGCTTTGGCGCCAAAGACAAGCCCGCCCAACATCAGCTCGTCGACACCAAAACACCCGGTGAAGCTGGCCCCACCCACCTGGATATATTCTTGAAAACGGTTCAAGTCGTCGTTGCTCGATTTGATGCCGACGATATTGGGTGCGGCCTGCAACAATCGTCCCAACAACGCCGGCGAAATGTCATTCTTGGCATTGCCTGGAAAGGCATACAACAACATCGGCAAATCGGGCACAGATTCGGCCACCGTCAAGAAATGACGGTAGAGTTGCTCTTGGCTAAAGGTGAAAAAGTAGGGCACGATCGCGGAAACTACCGACGCGCCGGCTTGCTGAGCGTGCTGGCTCAGTTCCACCGTACTGCCGGTGTCGATGCAGCCGGTATGGGCGATCACCGGGACGCGTCCATTCGTCTGCTCGACAACCGTTTCGAGCTGGTGTTTGCGTTCCGCCAAGCTCAGCATCATCCCTTCGCCCGTCGTCCCACCCACCATCACGGCGTGGACACTTTTATCGATCACAAAATCGACGACCTGGCGCATTGCCGTATCATCGATCTTGTTTTGTTGATCAAACGGGGTCACTAAGGGGACGATGACGCCGTGTAATGAAAAAGAATTTCTCATGTAATTTTCCTTTTTTTGCTTTAGCAAGCACAAAATCAAATCCTCAACTGCGCCTGCACAATTTGCCGAACTTTTTCCAAATCTTCTGGCGTATCGACACTCACCCCATCATAGGGATGGGCGCTGACGACAACCTTGAGTTGGTAGCCGGCTTCGAGCACGCGCAATTGTTCCAATGATTCGTTGATCTCCAGCCGGCTCTGCGGCAGGGCAATGTAGGTGAGCAAAAAATCTTTGCGATAGGCATAAAGCCCCAGATGCTCGTAGGCTTGAAAGTTGTCCCGTTTGCGTGGATAGGGAATTAATGACCGCGAAAAATAGAGCGCATCCCCTTTTTGAGTAAAGACAACCTTGACCACATTAGGGTCGTGCAGCGCTTCCTCTTCCAAAATTGGGACGCACAACGTGCTCATCGGCAGGTGGGAATCGTCTACTAATGGCTGGATCACCTCGTCGATCATGGCTGGATTGACCAAGGGTTCATCGCCTTGCAGATTGACGATTATCTCGACGTCGAGCGCTGCTGCCACTTCGGCAATGCGGTCGGTGCCGGTTTTGTGATCAACCGAGGTCAGCCGCACATTACCGCCGAATTGTTCCACCGCGGCAACGATGCGTGTATCGTCGGTGGCGACATAGACTTGATCGAGCCATTGGGCTTGTTGCGCCGCTTCATAGACGCGCTGGATCATGGGTTTGCCGCCGATA
>JBBRVA010000954.1:0-3129 GCA_038247295.1 Caldilineales bacterium
CAACGCTGGCAGCTTGCGCCTTTGCCTGCGCCATTTTGCAAATTTATCTACCACTCTCCCTCTCTATCTCACCAATACATGTGGGTAAAGGTAAGCAAAATCCAAGGCGTGGGGCACTGGTGGCGACAGTCGCGCAAGGTATGGCCGTTGCGCTCTGTTACTGTGCGCGTATCCCTGACCAGGTAACACACGCCGGCGTTGAAACGGCGGAGGCCTTCCGCGGGCAAGGGTATGCCACCGCCGCCGTTGCCGGCTGGGCAGCCGAAGTGCGGCGCCTTGGCCTTCTGCCCCTGTACGGTACCACTTGGGATAATCTGGCTTCCCAGCGTATTGCCCACAAACTAGGGATGGTCTTATACGGGGCGGACTGGTGGCTTGAATGAACCGTATGATGAGTGCAAAATGCCATACCTGTTAAGCAAACCAATCCACATTGCAGAATATGACCCGCGCTGGCCGCTTTGGTACACGGAAGAACAGCAATGCCTGCTCGCCGTTCTTCACCCCCTCAACGTAGCGCTCGAACACATCGGCAGCACCTCCGTTCCCGGTCTCGCCGCCAAACCGATTCTGGACATTTCCGCTGGTCTGGCGGATCGGGAAGCGATCAGCGATTATTCCAACGCGCTTTGTACGCTTGGCTATTTCTCAAAGCAACCGCAGGTTAGCGGAATGACCATACTTGGTTGTACCAGGATAGATTTGCACGCCCTTCGTTGACAGTAGGCTGCGGGTGTGGCAAGCCCGTTGTCGCAATCGCGTCGGCCTGTCTGACTGCGAGATTTGCGTCGGGTCCGCGCAGCGTGACCTCAAACCAATCGGGACGGCTGATCAAGATCGGCTCTGCCAATCCAGCCTGCTGCATTGCCTCACGCATCCGCAAGATGCCAATGCCAAAGCGTTCTACATAACCCAATACATGCAACCAATCTGCCAGCAAGGGGTTGCGTGCTTTGTGTTTGCCTTCGAGTTGCGTCACACTCAACCCAGGCAATAGCCCGCCAGGATTGCCAATTACCAGCCGATCATCATAGATTTTGAGTTGAATCGGTATCCGCTCTGCATAGTCGCGATGACAACAGGCGTTGGTGATCGCTTCACGCACGGCTTCGATGGGATACTCGTCAATCTCTCTTGCCCTGCCTGTCTGATGATCACGAATCTGCACAGCATGGCGCGTATTACGCTGGACAAATTGAATCGCGCGGTCAATTAGCTCTGGCATGGCCCCTTCGATGGTGGCGCGGTCGATGATTTGCACACCGCGTGTACCCACCAAACGCGCCGCCAGAATTGTCGCATGGTTGAGATGGAGTTGAGGCCAATCCCCAAAAAAGAGTAATCCAGCCACAGTTGGATGCTGAATCGCCTGCGCATCGGTCGTTGTTGCATGCAACGTTTGCAGCAATTGTTGGAGGGGTTGATCAGGGATACTGGTACGCAGGCGTTTTACCAGAAAATCCTTGACGCGTTGTTCATTGAGTTCATCCAGCGTTGCTTCTCGCACGGGTGTTTGCTCATAATCCAATTGCCCGCGCTGCACTGCATGGCTGACAACATCACCCGATGTCATCTGACGATTAAAACTACCTTCTCGTATTCTAAAGCTGCCGGCCAGACCATAGGTTGCGCTTAAAGAGTCAGGCACGTTGGCAACAATTACCGTTTTGTCGTTAACCTTCACTTGTTCGACTTGAACCACACCATGTAGAGAGGGTTCAAGTCGTCTGGCTGCGCTGGAGAGGCGATCCATGACAGTTTTTGCCTGCTCGACACCTGCGATCTGCCCATCATCGGTTACGCCGACAAGCAAAGAGCCGCCTTCGGCATTGGCAAACGCCATCAGCACTTCAGCGAGATCGACCTGCTTCTCACTTTCCAGCTTAAATTCGATCCGCTGGCCTTCGTTCTGTTGAATCAGTTGCATCAATTCGGCTGGATTCATAGTCACTGCTTTATCCGTAAATTATTAGCAAACGTTACAAAAGTATCCACGATCTGGACAGAAAAGACCCTTGATCTGGACAGCAATGTTGCGGTATAGTATAGCACAGCGTGAGAAGATTATCTAGTCCTACGCAACTGCCCTAAAGCAATGGTTGTCAGACCGAGCAAATGGACTTGATGCGTACAACAATGACCTATCTACTAAACAAACCAATTACCATTATCGAGTATGACCGGCGCTGGCCGCTGTGGTATGCGCAAGAACAACAGCACCTACTCGTCGTTCTCGCACCCCTCCACGTGACGCTCGAACACATTGGCAGCACCTCCGTTCCCGGTCTAGCCGCCAAACCGATTCTGGACATTTCCGCTGGGCTGGCGGATCGGGAAGCGATCAGCGATTATTGCGACGCACTATATTCGCTTGGCTATGAGGAGGTTGCGATCAACCCTGTTTTTGAGCGGCGGATGTTTTGTAAAGGTGGCTACAACGAAGGAAGCCATCACCTCCACGTGACGACCTACGGGACACCGGTGTGGGCTGAACCCATTCTCTTGCGCGACTATTTGCGCGCCCATCCAGCAATGGTGACGGCTTATGCGCAGGTGAAACGGGAAGCGGCGGCGCTACACCAGAACGACCTCAATGGCTATCACGACCATAAAAGTGGCTTTATCGCCAGCCTGATGGAGCAGGCACGCGCTTGGCAACAAGCGTAAATGACCTTACTTGAAGGAAGATGAATATGCAATCAACAAAGCTACCACCCAATTATAAACTCACCCTTGACCGCTTTGTCGCCACCTGTCAAGCCGATGCACGCATTGTCGCGGCCTTTCTCGGCGGCTCCTATGCAACCGGCACGGCGGATGCCCATTCAGACATCGACCTCTACGTGATCACCACTGATGAGGCGTATGAGGCGTTTCTCGCTGGACGGGAGACATTTGTACGCAGCCTGGGTGACCCGCTCTTCTTGGAATATTTTGGGAAACCATATGGCTACTTCTTCATCTTAGCCGACGGCGTTGAAGGCGAATTGTGGATCGGTCGCCAGAGCCACTTTCAGCACATTCACGGCGGGGCGTATACGGTTCTGGTGGATAAACAAGGCATCCTAGCAGGCGTTGACTTTCCCCTGCACGAAGCGGAGCCAACCGAACAGACCGAAACCCTACGCC
>JBBRVA010000955.1:0-3122 GCA_038247295.1 Caldilineales bacterium
ATTTTGCAGATGGAACAGTAACCGGTGATGCACTGGCATCGCACAAAAAAACGGCAAGTCGGCTGTTCGGGGCTGTGAACTTATCCGGTGAAAGACGCGTATGACAAGAATTCAATTCGATCAGGTTATTTCCACAACGCTGAGCCTTCTCGACCAGCAATTGGCCGCGAATCGCGAAGTCATCCTGGTCCGCGATAGCTTTGGCGCGTTGACCGTTGTGATGTCCGATGAGGCGATTGCAGAAGTGGTTGGCTGGAATGAATTGGCCAAACAGCTGCATCAAGCTTTGGGGGTCTACAGTCCAGGCGAAAGGCAGGTGCTGTTGCGCAAGAGTGATTTGATTGATCTAGCAGATGTCGAGGATTCACCTGACCGTATTCGCATACCTGATACACACAATGTTTGGCTGGTGGATCGCTTGTTAACCAATCAGGATTGGCTGCGTGCGCCACTGGTAGAGCATTCTCCAGTGCCTACAGCGGTTGCGTTCAGCATCAAAGGCGGCGTGGGGCGAACAACCGCTTTTGCGTTATGGGCGTGGTCTCTTGCGCGTGCGGGAAAAAACATAGTTCTCGTAGACCTTGATTTGGAGGCCCCTGGCGTGGCTGGGTTATTGCTAGATGAAGACCGCTTACCAGATTACGGTTTAGTCGATTGGCTTGTTGAAGCGTTAGTTGGGCAAGCGGATGAAGCGTTGTTGCACGATTGTCTGGTGGAATGTGATTTGGCACGCAATGAGCCCGGAAAAATTCGTGTGTTACCTGCCTTTGGCAAAAAGACCAAGGACTACATTAATAAGTTGGGACGCATTTACATGCCCACATTTTCCAGTGAGACAGGGCAATTCTCAGGATTGGCTGATCGATTAGTGGTGCTACTTCAGCAATTATCAGCACTGCAGGATCGTCCTGACTTGGTCCTGCTCGACAGCCGCGCAGGACTGCACGACATCGGTTCAGCTGCGGTTACTCGTTTAGGGGCCGAAGTTTTCTTGTTTGCACGCGATGACTATCAAAGTTGGCAGGCGTATCGACAGTTATTCGACCATTTGAGCAACTCACGCAGCGTGGCTGTTGGCATGTCCGACTCCGATTTGCGCTGGCGGTTGAAAATGGTTGGCGCGCAATTGGAACCCACCGAGTCAGCTAAACGTCGCTTTACAGACACTTGTTATGGCGTCTGGAGCGATGAGCTATACGATGCTGGAGTGACCAATGACGAGGAAGATGCGCTTAAAAAATCAAATCAACCGGTGCCTGTTGTTTTTGAGCTGGCGCAAGACAATGCACCTCACGCCCCTTTATTTGTCCATTTCGACTCTGGTGTTAAAAACTTCGATTTGATCCAAAGTGAGAATCGCCCTGATTGGCGAGTCATAGAGGCGGCTTTCGGCGATTTTTTCGCCGGAGCGACTGCACGTTTGTTTCCAGACGACACAACTATTCAGCAGCCCTAAGATGCAACTGTCGAAATTCACCTTCAATGCCGTTGACATTCGTCAGGCGCTTATCGACTTACCGCTGATCGCGGCCAAGGAAGATCTTGCCCCTCCCCCGCCATCGGAAATTTATATCCCGTCACTGCATAACAAGGCACTGCTGCAAGATGTCAGTATCGTCGAAGGTATGCGTGGGGCCGGCAAGAGCTTTTGGACAGCGGTGTTGTTGAATGATGGCACGCGCAAACTCGTTTCTGGCGTTGCAAATATCCAAAAATTGGATCAATTGATTGTCAAAATTGGTTTTGGCTTGAGTTTGGACAATGATGCCTTTCCTACCTCCAATCGGCTGGCATCATTGATGTCGCAAGGTTGCACAGCGGATGATATTTGGCGGTCAGTTTTGGTTAGGCATCTACTAAGTGTCTTGCAAAAACCAATGCCTTTCGCTGATGGGGTGGATGCCGCTGCGCTGTGGGTTAGAGACAACCGGGATGCGGCAGATGACCATTTGACGCAGTGTGACCGTGATTTGGTGCAGCGAGAAAAAGTATTCCTACTGCTGTTTGATTCCCTAGAAAAATTGGCGGGTGATTGGGCGCATATTCGCGGCCTACTTTCCTCTGCTCTTCAGTTGGGTTTGGAGTGCCGCACTCGACGCGCTATTCGATTCAAGTTCTTTCTGCGCTCGGATATGGTGGAGGAGGACGATGAAATATGGCGATTTGCCGATAGCTCAAAGCTGCTGCACAGCAAGGAGACACTGACTTGGCGTCCAAACGATTTATTTGGACTGATCTTGCTGCATTTGGCTAATTCCGAGCCAGTTGGTGCTTCATTTCGCCAAGAGATTTCAGTAAAAACGCAGTCAGAGTTTCAAGAGGTAGGCGGGGCCTATTCACTTCCTCGCGGTCTAACAGCCCGAGAGCAGCCGTTGCGAAGCATCGTTGAGGCCGTGGCGGGGCCTTGGGTTGGTACCAACGCCAAGCGTGGCTTCACCTTCACTTGGATTCCAACGCATTTATCAGATGCCAAAGGTCGTCTCAGCCCTCGCAGCATTCTTCTGGCTTTCAGCAAAGCGGCTCAGTGGACCCATGAACGGCATCCGGACCATCCAACCGCTTTGCATTACGAGGGTATTCAGCAGGGTGTCGTCGAGGCATCCAAAATCAGAATTAGTGAAATTAAAGAGGACTACCCGTGGGTTGGGCCATTATTGAATGCGTTAAACGGAGCCACAGTTCCGTTGACGATGGACGAACTAACAGTGAGATGGACAGATAGTTGTATTGGCGCTTCTCTCGATGCAGCCGCTCAAAATCAACGACTTCCCCCACGCCGCTACACCAGCGACCCTCATCGCAAGGGCGATTTACAAGCATTAGTCGATGACTTAATTGAATTGGCTATTCTTTATCGAACAGAGGATAAACGACTCAACATGCCAGATATTTTTCGCATTGGCTTCGGTATCAAGCGTCAAGGCGGCGTGAAACCGCCACGTTGAGCACTTGTATTCATGTGAAAACGCCACCCCCGCATCCGCAGGAGTGGCGTTTTGATTTAACCGTGCCGTAATTAAGCGTAGCGCCCAGCCATCACATCCAGGTGAATCGGCTTGATCTTGCTGCCCATGCCAGCACAGCCAAAGGCCTCAAAACGCAGCTTGCAAATACCTGCTGCC
>JBBRVA010000956.1:0-3117 GCA_038247295.1 Caldilineales bacterium
AGGACGCACTCGATCTGGAAGCGGCACCCGCCGCGCCAGCCAGTGTGATTCCCGGTGCCACCACAAATACAGCGGGCGGGGGCCTGCGGCTGGCGCTCGAAATAGCTGGTCTGCATGGCAGCCGCAGCGACGGCGGCCCCTCACGCAACGGCCACCGGCTGGGCATCGACCTGCGCTGGAGTGGCAAGCTCAGCGATGATTGGCTATTCGGCCTGTCGAACCGGCTCGACCATACCGACCCTCCGGCGGCAGGGCTGGACCGGGTGCGCAACAGCTTGCGAGAGGCGAAGCTTGTCTGGCAGCCGGCAGGCGGCAGCACCAGCGTCGATATCGGGCGTGTCAATGTGCGGCATGGCCCGGCCTACGGTTACAACCCGACCGACTACTTCCGTACCGGCGCAACCCGGCTGATCACCAGCGCCGACCATCCTCATCACTGGCGCCAGCAGTGGTTTTGGCCGCGGCATTGCCCTGGCCTGTGCCGCCGAAGGAGCGGATCTGGCGCTGGTAGCGCGCGATACAGAACGTTTACAAGCCGTGGCCGATCTGGCCCGCGCCCAGGGCAGCGAAGTGGTGATCTGCCCCGCCAACATTGCCGATCAGACGCAAGT
The DNA here is from genome assembly GCA_038247295.1 of Caldilineales bacterium. Lineage (GTDB taxonomy): Bacteria > Chloroflexota > Anaerolineae > Caldilineales > Caldilineaceae > JAPLGZ01. The sequence goes on from JBBRVA010000956.1 coordinate 612, forward strand.
GTTGGCCGCTGTCGCCCATGCCAAAGTCGCGTTGGGCCAGATTGATGTATTGGTTAACGACGCCGGCATGAATGTGACGCAGCGCAGCATCAAAGATACCAGCCTAGAACAGTGGCGTCAATTGCTCGATGTTAACTTGACCAGCGCCTTTCTCTTCACCAAAGCGGTTCTACCGGATATGATCGCCCGCCAAGCAGGCACGATTATCAATGTCGCGTCGCGGGCGGCGTTACATCCGCACCTGGCTGGCGGCGTTGGCTACAGCACATCGAAACAAGGGATGGACGCGCTGACCCAAGTAACCAACGAGGAGGCCAATCCCCACGGCGTGCGCGCCTGTTTGCTCTGCCCCGGTGTGGGCAACACCCCGCTGCTGGATCGTCGCCCCGTGCCGCCACCCCTCGATGTGCGGGCCAAGATGTTGCAGCCCGAAGATCTGGGTGCGGTAGTCGTGCTGATTGCGTCGATGCCGCCGCACGTCAATATTGAACTGGTGTCGATGTTGCCTACGCGTATGTAAGACCGTTTCAAAGGAATTGATCAATGAATACAAATCAGACCAAATTTGCCGTTTTCGTCAAACCTTGGAAAGCCATGTCGATCCCAGAAGTGGGGCAGCATGTGCGCAAACTCGGCTTCGAGTGGATTGAATTACCGGTGCGACCGGGCTTTGCCTGTACACCCGACCAGATCGAACGCGATCTACCCCAGGCCGTCAAGACCTTGGCCGATTTGGGCGTCCAGGTCTTAAATGTCACCGTCTCGCTGCCCCTTAGTGACGAGCGTCTGTATGCGGCTTGCGCAACGGCCGGCGTGGCGATGAATCGGGTCATCTTCAGCCGCGAGGGCATGGGCTATTGGGAAGCAGAAGCCAAAGCCCGCCGTCAACTGGATGCGGCCTTGCCCCTGTGTGAAAAGTACAATGTGCAGATCGGTGTGCAAAATCACTACGGCGGTTCGGTGCCGATCAACTCGATGGGGTTGTATAACCTGCTCAAAGATTACGATCCGCGCTATGTGGGTGCGATCTGGGACCCGGCGCACAATGCCTTACAGGGTGAGGAGCCAGAAGCTGGGCTAGAAATCGTGCAATCACACTTGGCAGTGGTCAACTTAAAGAATGCCTATTGGCGGAGAACCACTGGCCCAGAAGCTGAAGTGGCAGCGTGGCAAGTCTACTGGACATCGGGCCGGCAAGGGCGCGCCCCCTGGGCACGGGTGGCGGCAACGGTAAAACAGATCAAATACACCGGTGCGATTTGTTTCTCGGCCGAGTACACGGCGGAGCATGAAGTGGATCGGCTGATCGTCGAGGATTTAGCGTTTGCTAAGACGTTGTTTGAGTGAGGATGCATAAAAAAGTGACCGACGCTGGCTTTCCCAGCGTTGGTCACTTTTTTATGCATGATATTTAACCGGTGGTAATCTGAGCTCGATTTTTTAGCACCGGTTCAATTGCCTGCCACACACGCGGCTGAAACTGTTTCGATAGCCCCAAGGAGACCGCCCAGGCCGGCTCATAGCCGCCTTCGGGAAAAGCGCCAGGTTCGGGCAGATAGACAAGGAAACCGTTGGCATAGGTGACCAAGGCTGGGATTTTGTAGCCCATGGCGCGCAGCCGAATTTTTAAGGTGATGGCGGTTTCGCTAAAGACTTCACCCGGCTGCCCCACCAGCACCAGATCGCCCAGCCCCAGCAGCATGATCTCGGCGGGAATGTTGCCTGGATCAACGATATCCGGCCGTTCGGTGATGAGAGCGATGTTGGGTTTCGTGTCATGTTCCCCTGGATCAGCGGCGGCGTTGACCGTCACTTGTTCCGACCAGAAGGGCGCCGCTGGCACTTCTGTAGTAATCGTGTGGGCCACATGCAAGACTTCGGCGGCAAAAGCATCGCCCAGTTCGGCGACTTCGGCAAAGGTGCCGCCGCCACGGTCGCCAATGTTCCAGGCGTTGAGATCATCTTTGCTGCCATAATAAGCGCTGACGTTGCCAATTGCGATAATCGGATGGCCGCTGGTAAGGTGTTGACGCACACCGGCGACCAATGGATTGATGTCACCCGCGCCGCCTTGGGTAAAAATGCAGACCGTCTCCGGCCCCAGGCTTTGTTCGAGCTTGGTGGTGGCATAGCCCGGCCAGTCACCGCTGATCTGATAATTGTCATAACCCAACACCACCGAGTGGCAGGCAAAATTGGCAAAGAGGCCCAGCGGCTTGCCATATTCGTCATCGACGCGCAAGACCGCAACACCTGGATCAACCGGGCGATCCAGCCAGCGGCGATTGATCGAATGACCATAGAGAAAGCCGTAGCCACTGCCAATGCGCGCCGGTTGGCGGGCGTTGTAGGCCAGTTCGACCGCATCAGTCGTGATCTCGGCCAGGGGGCGATCCCAGTTGTCGGCATGGCGATCATGCGGTCCGGCGTGCGTGTGCGTGGTGGTGACAAAGACACGTTCTGGCGCAATGCCGATGCGCGCTTGCACGGCAGTCCGAATCGCCGC
>JBBRVA010000957.1:0-3103 GCA_038247295.1 Caldilineales bacterium
CATCCTAAACCTGAAAGCGAGCCAGGCCCGCCCCCACCCGATCCGGTGCGGCGGTGAGGGGTAGCACCTGGTCGCGTAAACGTTGGCGTAATTCTGCACCGCGCAAACCGGGATTGGCAGCCGCGGTCAACGCCGCAATACCAGTTACATAGGGGGCAGCCATACTGGTGCCGCTCATGCGCGCGTAGAGGCTGCGGTTGCGCATGTTGCGTTCCAGGCTCGACAAAATATTGACCCCGTAGCCGGCAATATCTGGTTCCACTTGTTGGGTAACCGGTGAAATGCCACCTCCGCTGAAAGGGGCAGATTGGCCGGCAAAATCGACTGCGCCCACAGACATTGCCTCTTGAAAGTAGGCGGGCGCGCGCAGCGTCCCTGGGCCCTCGTTGCCGATCGCCACAATTGTCAAGACGTCAAAATCGACCGCCAAGGTGGCAAGCACCTGCTGCATGGCCTGCAACATAGCGTCAATTTGATCTGGTGCAACCGGTGGCTGGCGAAAACCAAGCGAAACATTGATGATCGCTGGCTTGGTTAAGTTTTCTTCCAGCCGAAACTTGGAAAGCATCCAGTCCAGGGCAATGACCAGTCGTTCCAAGCTGGTACGCAGCGTCTCGCTTTCGATTACAGAGGCGACCATCAGGTCCACCTTGGGCGCGATACCCACATGACGCCCGGCAATAATACCAGCCACGTGCGTACCGTGGCCATCCACATCAAAACCACGACAGGCGCGTATGGGATCCCATGTCGGGTCCAACGGCACGTAACGAAAGTCGATTAACTTATTACGCAGCTCAGCGTGATCCGCATCGCAACCAGTATCCAAGATGCCAACCAGTACGCCTTGGCCAAAGTTGCCATCCTGATGGGCGAGTGCCACACCACTTTCTACCGGCCATTCGCGCTGCGCATGGGGGCGGCCCTGATAGCGCTGCACCAGGGCTGGGCGCGGTAACGAAAGTTGCAGATCCGGCACAATTACGTGGTCAGGTTCCAGCAATTCGCGCGCGCGTTCTGCCATCTGCGGGCTGGTTGTTTCCACGACATAAGCGCCCACATAATTCAGGCGCTGAAAATGATGTGGCTTAAATGGCGCGCCCTGCCCCGGCGGAATGTAAACAAGCCCGAGCGATTGCAACTGTTCTGTTTCATCAACTTCGGTTACCAAGGCAGCACGCGCCACGGCCGCGCGCTTATTGGCGGTCGATTGGTCCATGATACCGTGTTGGGCCGCCACGGGCGTCTTACGAAAAGCAATAAATCGAATCATGCCAGATCCTGTCCGCGATTTTGGCGAATGGCGTAACTCCTATATAGTATCACTATTGTACAGTGATGACTCCCGTAGTTTGCGCTGGTGGGCTTCTACCGTTTTTCACGGATACGGTGTCATCCCAACGTAATTAGGTTTGTGGTGTGACCTAGATTGCACTGCCTGTACCGGCTTTAAGAACAGCAGCTTCCGCTGGTTCCGTGCGTCACTTGACCATGAACATTTTACATAGCGGTGGATTTCCCGCTATAACGCCCAATATTCAGTTGTCGTACAGATGTAATTGTAGCATAAATTGGAGAAAAAAGCGAGTGACGGGTACCCGCTGGGTGCGCTTACAAACATATCAGCGCCGCGGTCTAAAGCGCGCCTAGAAGGCAACCGCGCGCGCGAAGGGCTTATATCCCAGGGCTAACGCGCCTGGGGTTTACGCCCTAATCCCTAAGTTTGGTAATATTGGCTATCCTCCCAGTAGAATGAACAGTCATGAAGAGCAAAATTGTAGCGCGTAAACGGCCATTAGCCAGCAATCCTTTTATCCGCATCACCGGTTATGATGCCGCGGCGACCGATGTCTTGTCAATGGCGCGCAGCCAAGCATTGCTGCCCGTCCAAATCCTGACCATTAGTCACCCGACTGAGGCTGACTACACGCAAATTGACATGGAGTTGAGCATTGCACCTCCCACTGACCCAATCTTGACACCAGCGCCACAACCTGGCCTTGGCTATGGCGGCTTGACCCCCGCACAACGCCATCTCTTTCTAAATTGGCTGGACGATCCTACCGCACCGGCCGCGCCAGCGTTTCAACAGCTTTATGTAACCCATCTAGAGATCCGTTTGTTCGAAGCGCCAGCCCAAGCGCAGGCAGCGCAGCAAGAGATCCAACGGTTGCAACGGACGCCGGCCTGGCAACAGAGCGAAGCCCTGGCCCGTGCCCAATTGCTCGCCTACTGGCTGACACAAGATGGGCCCGGTTTGGCGGGTTGGATTGCGGAAGGCACAGTGCCCCCGTCACTGCTAGGCATGGCCGTAGGTTGGCAAACATTGCTGCAGACACCATTACATACCGATGAAGTGATGGTGCTTGCCCAGGGTTGGCAAATACCAACCAACGGAGCTGCGCCAGCGGTAATCAATTTGCGCCTGAACTCGCTCACCGCCAGTTTGGGTGCAGAACCACTCACTTATGCGCTGACCCAGGTGGGAGAAGCAGCGACGCAGGCCAAACTCTGGCGTGGCGTCCATCGTGATTTGCGATTGATGATGCCGCAACCCAATCTGCGCGCTGTGCTTGCGCCGCTACTGACCGAACTGCTAACCAACATGGAAACGAATGGCGCAGAAACGTCCCTCGCCGATGCGCCCAGCAACGGTGATGAACCCGGCATCATGGATCTAGGCTGGCACTTGATCCTGGAATTTGGCCATAGCCGGTCGGAGTTTTTTGAGTTTGCGCTCGAATTGGCGCAACGGATGGAAACGTATACGCAATTGACCGATGAGAGCCGCAAGCTCGTCCATCGGGTCGTCTTCAAAAAGGGTGATATTCGCCGTTTTTGGCGGCTCTGGGATTACGTACAGAGTTGGGCTAATACGCGCGTCTATCTCAATGGCGAAGAGTTGGAAAAGTGGAAGATCTTTCCTTATTCGCAATATATGCGGTAATAGCCACCGCCTGCACTTGCGCGCCCAGCTTGCCATTGGCGAACCACGCCGCGCCCGTATCCTGCGTCAGCGCCGCACAGGTCTCGTCGAGCACGGGCAAACGCTGGAGGCTTTCGAAGCCCATGCCGTAGCCCAGCGGAAACAGCGCGCCTTCGG
>JBBRVA010000958.1:0-3103 GCA_038247295.1 Caldilineales bacterium
CATGGTGGCAAGATCAGTGGCACAGTGCGGCGTACCGGCGGCGCACCGCTGGCTGACGCGTTAATTCAACTCTTCTGGCAGTCAGCGCTTGATGATCAGAGCTTTGAGCTTACCGGTGCTTTTGCTGAGACCGACAGCGCCGGCCACTATACGCTAACTGGCGTATTGCCCGGCATCTATCGCGTGGGCGCCTCTTCCTGCCAACCGTTCTATTCTTGTTACCCCGAATATTATGGCTCAGATTTTGACCTGTATGCAGCTAAGAATGTAATCGTTGAGGTCGATAAGACGACCAGCGGCATTGACATCACGTTAGGGCCAGATTACCAACTCTTTTTGCCGCTGACCCAACGTTAATCGGCGCAACCTGGCTATTAAGGAGATTAGAGATTGGAGATTACAGCGGCAACAATCTCTAATCTCCAATCCTGTTGGATCGGTCAAGGCAGATAGAATCTTGTCTTGACTGATCCAATACCCAGTCTTTTTTCCACAACCTTGATAAGGAGAAACCGAAGATGGATATCCAATCCCCGCTGCCAAAGCGCCGCCCATTGCATAAAATCGGCATGACGGGCGTCGTCTGTGCCTGCCTCTTTTCCTTGCTCCTCGGCGTTCAATGGGCTTTCGCTGACGCGACACGATTGGTGGCCCCAAAGACGGTGGATGTGGCGCCCGACGCGCCGGGGAGTATTGTCGGCATGGTGACCAACGCTAATGGTAAACCTTTGACAGGGATCAAAATCGTGGTTAGCCAGGGTGCAGATCTGAATTGGCAGCCATCTCGGAGCCTAATCACAGACGACACTGGTGCTTACAAAGCTGGTGCGCTGGGCGCCGGCGTCTATCAGGTTAAATTTTATGATCCAAACCAATACTATGCCTTTCAATTCTATCCTGGTTTAAACACGATTGATGAGGCAACCGACATTATTGTCACTGGCAACCAGGTGACAGGTATTGATGCGGTAATGTTACCCGCTGGCTACCTCACTGGCACAATTGCTGGCTACCCGATCAACACCCCTAACCTCCAGAGTGTGGCGCTCTATGCCAGAACAGCAACGAATGAATGGTCGCTTGCTGAGTGGCTTAACTATGAAAAATCACTGCGCGATCAAACAGTTGCTTACCGTTTTGTAGGTCTGCCTGCTGGCATCTATCATGTTTGTGTGGGCGCCAATTTCGATTTCTCTGGCGATGATGCAAGCGAATGCTATGATGATGTGTTACGAACCGGCAACTTTGCTAACGCGACTGATATTACAATCACGGCTGGGATCACAACCGGGCAGATCAACTTTCTGTTGGGTGAACCACCAGACGATTATCCGGAATTGGCCAAGATCAGTGGCACAGTTTCCACCTCGGATGGTCTGCCAGTTGAAGGTATCGAGGTGAAAGCGTTTTTGTACTACAACGGCAACTGGCAGGGAGAAGGAGCTGTCACGCATTCTGATAGCTTGGGACGTTACCATTTGTGGTTGCAACCCGCTACTTATATTCTGAGCAAAGTTGATCCACAAAGCCGTTATGCGCCCGAATTCCACTTTCATGCTCGCACTCCACAAGATGCAGTAAAATTTGAGGTAAAAGCTGGCGATCGGTTGACGACTCTAAATCTGATCCTGACACCTGCATCTCACATCACCGGCGTGGTAACCTTGGCTGGCGAGGTAACTGGCGCCAACGGATGGGTTTATGCCTATCAAAAGGCAGGTGCAATTTGGAAGAACATCAGCTATTCGCCCATTGACCCTACCACAGGTCAGTATGATATTGGCGGCTTACTCAGCGGTGCCTTTCGCATCAAAGCCGAGCTATACGCCGGCGCAACCGACTACGGCCACTTGATTGGATTTTATGGCGATGCAACTGCGCTAGACGATGCCACAGATGTGATAGTTGGTGAAAGCCAGACCGCCGCCAATATCAATTTCGATCTAGGTCAGGGCCAGTTTGAGAGTGTAATTACAGGCTCGGTCACAGCAGAAGGCAAGCCTCAATCCGGGATCCAAGTCGAAGTCTATACGAACAACGAGATCCCCGTTCGCATTGTTTATACAACGACAAATCGCAGTGGACAATATCAGCTTAGCGCTCTTTTCAATGGTCGCTACCACCTACGCTTCTACGATCCAACCCATACCTTCGCACCTATTCATTACAATAATGCACGCCTATGGACAGAGGCAACCCCGATTGTAGTGCAGGGTAGTGCTCTTATTTCTAATGTTAACGCATCACTTGTGCGCGCTGGGGCGATTCATGGGCAGGTGCGGCGTGGCGATGGTATGCCGCTGCATAATATCCTGGTGAGCGTCAATCGGCATGATCCACCACCAGGAGAAACGGATGGCACGGGGTTTGGAGTGTTGACGGCAACGGATGAGCAAGGCTATTACCAACTTGTTGATCTAGCGCCTGGTTACTATCGTCTCTGGTTTCAAGATTTAACCACGGGCATTACCGAGTATTATGGCTCAGCAACAGACCTTGCTCAAGCAAACGATATACTTGTTGAATCCGGTATTGTGATAACTGGGATTGATATGGTTTTAGGGCCCGATGTATTGATCTATGCGCCGCTGTTAATGCAGTAATGTTCTACCGATGCAAAAGTTGTGCGCTAGGCAAAATATCTGTAAACTAAATGAACGATGGTCTGTACCCATTCGTCAATCGTCATTCGTCGTTCGTCAAATTTGATTCCAAGCGAGAGATACTGCCATGGCGCGCCAACCCTTGATGCTTACGTTTGCCAACCCGTTGATGAAAGCCTTGCTGCGCTCACCCTGGCACAGCGTGGCTAGCCGAGAAATCATGTTGATTGCGGTAACGGGCCGCAAGAGCGGTAAAACATACACGACCCCGGTCAACTATGTCCAAGAAGGCAATCTGCTCTCCGTAATCAGCCAGCGCAAACGCACCTGGTGGCGCAATTTGCGTGGTGGGGCTCCGGTTACTGTCCATTTGCGTGGCAAAAGGCTGGCGGCCACGGCTGAAGTCATTGAAGATACAGCGCGTATTACCGCCAGCCTTTTGCGCCACTTACAGGCTATGCCCCAATATGCGGAGCCATTGGGGGTAGGCAAAGATCAAG
>JBBRVA010000959.1:0-3103 GCA_038247295.1 Caldilineales bacterium
CAGCCGGCGAGGAGTAGCGTCAAAGCGATGAGCAGAGCCAGGCGTGTGATAGATTTGCCTGGCTGGGAGAAAAGTGTGCTTGATTGGTTTACATTCATTTGGTCTACATATGGAAGCAAGAGATGGCGTCGAGTGCCCACTGGGCGCGTAAATCAAAAATCGTAAATCCTATCCCACCGGCAACTGATAGGCGGCGATCGTGACGGTACGGGTGCGTAGACCATCATTATAGGTGATCAACCAGGCGGGCAGCCAAACCAAGGCGACCATCTGAACGTCGATGTCGGTGCGACGCGGCGCGATATCTTCAAGCGTCAACTCATCAAGCAGATTGGCCCACTTGAGTGTAATCGCATCGCTCTGCGCTTTGATTGTCTGTTCTAATTGGGCAATTTCTTGGTGCATTTCTGCAATTTCAGCTTTAGACTCCTCAACATCGCGCCCAACCCCAGCCGTCATCCGGCGCTGGCTGGCTGCCGTGCTCAGCCCACGCATCGTGCGTCGCCCCATCAGGAAGCCCAACACCGTCTCGCCAATGCCCACCAGTTCTTGCTGTTTGCGGGCAGAGTGTTCGGCTTCCTTGTCAGAAAGTTCACGTTCTTCTTTGCGCAACTTGTTCTGTAAGCGCTCAATGGCGGTAGCAAATTGTTTTTCCAGTTTGTCGACTTCGCTATCGCGCTGTTCACGCGCCGCTTGCTGGAGACGGATCTTGAAATCACGTTCCCGTTCGCCCGGTTTTTGGGCAATACCCAATGTCGTGTGCGTCTGGATTTTAAGCCGCTGGTTGCTGTAGAGCCAATCGGCCAAACTGCTGCGAATACTTTGCAGTTTGCGCACACTATTGGCCTGTTCGGGTGCCGGTGCGAAGAAGGGGCCTTGGTCGGGAGCCGCGCGTTCTGGCTGCCGTTGTAAATCGCGCGTGCGTACCGGAAGTAGTTCGGCATCTGCCCAATCGATGCCTCCTACATCATTTTGCACGGGCGCTAGCAGCACTTGTTCGATTTGTTCATCGATCGCGCGCTTGCGGTCGACGAAGCGAGTGTTCGCCGCACTCAAAATGGCCGCTTCGTAAATTAACTGTATCTGCTCTGGTTGAATCGGTTGGCGGGTTTCTTGCGCCAATTGTTGAATCGCACTGCGCTCGTCGATTGCCAATGGCAAATAGACTTGCTCAACATTGGGATCCAGGGCCGGGGCACTGGCGGAGAAGCCCATCGGTGTCGATGGCACGGCCGGCTCGGATCTTAACATTGGCGTGACTGGCTCGGCTCTTGAGGTTGGCATTGGCGTTACAGGCTGGTTCGGCGTTGGGGGCGGCGCGGTTTCAACTTGCAAGGCAGGTTGCGCAGGCATAGATTGCACGGTGACGGGCGCGACTGCCGCCTGCTTGCGCGCCTTCATCAGTGTCTGTACCTGCGGCCTGGTGAGAGGGCCGCGCAGATAGCTGTGCGCCCAGCGCGTGTTGAAGACAACCGGCTTGCCAGCATGGACGTTGTGCATCAAAAAAACTCGACTGCTCAACGCATTGATCAGGCGGTCATAGTTGATTTCGGTGTTGTTGCCCGCTTCGGAGAGTGCACCCTTTAGCCCTTGCACGACGCGCTGCTTGTCGCGCTCGGCTTGCAACTTGCCAATAAACCAGGTGCCGGCATTGGTTAAGCCTTTGTAATCGAGATCGACCGGGTTCTGCGTGGCAAGGACGACCCCCACGCCATAGGCACGCGCCTGTTTTAGCAGAGTAAGCAGCGGCCGCTTGGACGGTGGTTCGGCTGTCGGTGGGAAGTAGCCAAAAATTTCGTCGAAGTAGAGCAACGCCCGTAAGCTGGTGGTGCCAGATTGGCGGCGCGCCCAGGTTAACACATTTTCTAGCAGCAAGGTGACGAAAAACATCCGTTCACTGTCGCTGAGATGGGCAATGTAGAAGATGCTGTGGCGTGGTTTGCCTTGTGGCGTAAAAAATAATTGATCCACATCCAACATCTCGCCCTGGAGCCAGGCTCGAAACGTCGGCGCGGCCATCAGATTATTAAAGCTCATCGCCAACGCAAAACGATCCTTTTGCGGGTAGAAGGTATCGACATCAAAAACACCTAGTTGGCGCACTGGCGGCGTCTGAATCGCCAGAATCAACTGTGCCAGATCCAGATCTTTATTTTGACGCCAGAAGTGCTCGAAAATATTGGAAAGCAGAATGGCCTCGCGACTGCGGATAGGGTCGGCATTCTCGCCCACCAAACCGAGCAGGGCGGCGACCGTGCCAGCAATCCGCTCGTGGATCACTTCGGCGTTGGCTTCAAAGTCGAGCTTGGGCGCGGCCAGACTGCCCAGAATGTTGATCGGGACGCCAGCATCCGAGCCAGGTGTGAAAATCGTATAGTCGACGCTAGCAAGAAGGTCGCTCATGCGCTGGGGCGTAATGCCCCAATCCGCCAACCCGGCGCGCCACGTTTCGGCGGTGGCTTGAGCGAACTCTACCGGGCTCTTGGCTTGGCGTCGGGCATCATCCTCGTTAATCCAAGGCAGAAAATCATCGGGCAACAGAGCGGGGAATTGAAGCAGTAGATTGGTAATGTCGCCCTTGGGGTCGATCAGAATGGCTGGGACGCGGTCGAGCGCAGCCTCTTCCAATATCCCAATACAAAGACCCGTCTTGCCGCTGCCCGTCATGCCCACACAAACGGCGTGCGTGGTTAGATCGCGCGCGTCATAGTTGATGGCGTTCGCTGTGCGTTGGCCCGTAGCCAGATCATATTCGGCGCCTAGATAAAAAGAGCCTAATTTTTCAGGTGGAGCTTGCATACGGCCTCTAAAAAAAAGCTAGATAATATTGGTATATTTTAGGGAGTTCGATTGACGCGAATCAATTTGCCTGCTAGTGAATCGTATGATGCAATAACTTTATGAATTCGATTTGCTTGCCCAACGAAATCCAGATCGGCAGTACAGATGATAATTCCTTCGTGACGCGCTGACTTTTTGTGTTCATACATAAAGTGTTTGCGATTAATTGTTAAGACTGCCCGACCATCTGCACTGGCAAAAGCTAATACCTCATAGTCGGTAACTTTCCGATTTGCCTTACCTGTTTCCTGAATTGTTAACA
>JBBRVA010000960.1:0-3102 GCA_038247295.1 Caldilineales bacterium
GATAGGTGCAACAATGTGCATTTTGTGCTATCGACTGCGTTCGTTGGCACGATTGCCCGAACAGGTCGTCGATTAATACCTGGTCCATCAGGCAAAGTTCTGGATGTTGACCCGAAATGCCGGCGTAGGGACAATTGCATTTGTGCAGTAAGTAGCCATCCTCGGCATCGTCACTGACGCGTTCCCAATGCGACAAGTAGCCACGTTCGTTCAAAAAGTCCGTCACGCGCTGCAAGCGTGCTTCAAAGGTGCCATCTTCTAATTTATCGCAGCCGATTTCGCCGGCAAACTCGTGCGCTAAGGCGCGAAAGGCACATTCTACCTGCTCTTGTGGCAAGATCTGCTTGATGTGCCGCACCAGGTTGCCGGCCAGTGAGGCAAAATTGTTGGGAAAATAGTTGGTTGCTTCCGCCGTCAAGGCATAAATCAACTGCGGTCGCCCAACACTACCTTTGCGCTCGATGCGTTCGACACAAATCAGATTATCGCCTTGCAGCACGTCCAAATGATGGCGAACAGAAACTGGGGCCATCGCCAGCTTGTCCGCCAATTCGGCGACGGTGGCGCCCTTGCTCTCTTTTAGAAACTCCATGATATGTCTGCGAACTGCGTGCACGGCTTGCCTACCTCGTTCTCGTATGAAAATGGATCAATGGTGTTCGATTGAACCAAACTTTCACCGCTAAGTATAGCATAGAATTGGCGTGCTGTCAATTATTATGAAATTTCTCATAAATATTATCTGTAAGTGCAAGCCCAAAGCGGGCAACAAAATTTCCCTTGTGTGGCACCGCCCCTAGCGTTTGGGTGGGTAACTGCGCGTGCCAACTGGCAACGCCTCGGCAACAGTTAAACGCGCAGCCAGTGCGCTGCCCTTGTCGGTCAATAAATAAGTAGCGGCAGGAAATTTCATATTGCTATCGATCAAACCGGCGTGCCGCAAATCGTTGATCAGGGTGGCCGCAACTGTCTCGGTGGCTGCATCGTCAAGTGGATGCAATTTATACACTTTATCGCCATCCACGTTGCGATGATCCTTCAACTGGCCGCCGCGTGCCAGTTCATAAAGCAGATGTTTGTGCGCCGTCGAAAGTCGCCCAGAAAACAGCATCATCCATCCTCAGCCCAACTCGGCTACATGCTGTTGCAATTCGCGCTGCGAAATTTTCACAAACTGTTCCGGCAAAATTTCCGCCATTTCCTCTGTGCTCAACCGAATGCTCAGGATATCCAATGCATCTGCCGGCGACTGACCATAGGCTAACTTTTTCTTGCCATTTTTTAATTCAAAAAGATACATGTAGTGCGGATTGCTAAAGCTGCTCATGTTGAATTACCAGATTTTGAAAAACAGTCACCAGTCAATAGTCCAGTGGGGCAGTAAGTCAGTGGGACAGTATTTATTCTGACCCACTGACTTACTGTCCCACTCTCTACTTACTTATGTTGCACTGCCCACTTACGCCTTGATCAATGCACCTTGATACAAATCCGAGCCATACTGGATCGTGCCTAGCCCGCGGTTGATTTCCTCATCATATTTACCGGCCAACAGTTCGCGATAGAACTTGTAATCGACGCCCTTGACCTTCTCATCATCGGGAAAGCGATGATAATTGTCTTTGGTCATCCGGCTCTTACCTTCGGCGATCAGTTGGTTGCCCAACGCCGAGCCAGGATAGGGCGCATAAAAGGCAATTGAGGGAAAGACGCGCTTCATCTGCTTTAACATACGCATCGTCTTGAAGGCATCTTCTGGCAATTCACCGGGCACACCCAGCATGATGTTCGACCAGAACTTGGGTGGCTCTTCGCCTTTGGCTTCCAGTTCATCGCCCAATTTATTGAGCAAATCGATCGCAAAATAGTTATCTTCTTCGGTGCATTCTTTGTTGAGTAAACGCAAGATACGGTCGCTACCCGATTCAAAACCGATCGAGATCGTTTTCCAATTCGTTTCGCGGATCAGCGCTTCGAAGAGATCCGGCCATTGGCGCACCGTGTCGGCGCGGCCAGCCGCCCAGTAGGGCCACACTTTGTTGGCCTTGCGCGGATAGAGTTCGATCCACTCGCGCAGCCAGCGGGGATTCTGGAAGAACATCGAATCGTGGATCACAACCGAGCCAACCCCATACTTGTTGTCTAGATAGTTGAGCTCATCAATCACCGATTCGACCGGGCGCCGCCCCATGTTGGGGATATAAGAATTCTCGTTGCAGAAGACACATTGCCAGGGGCAGACGCGACTGGTCATCAGCGTCACCACCGGTCCTGGTCCCCACCCACATTCAGGTTCAAGTGGCCAGTTGAATTTGCGTCTTGTTTTCCAACTGTTGGGTTTGGGCCAGAGCGTGCGGTCGATCACCGGCCATTCGGCCATCGATTTAGCGCCGACGCCTTGAATCACCCGCGCAAAAGCGCTGGGGTCTTTGACCAGATCCACAATCACATTTTCGCCCGGCCCCTGGCAGATGTGGTCAAACTCTTTGATCTCCTCCATCTCGTCCAACGCCACGGTAGCGTGCATACCGCCCGTCAGAATGCGACCGTTGGGATTAACTTCTTTGAAGAGTTGGGCAGCTGTGGACGCCACGGGGAAGGTGTAGCTGCGTACATTCATGATCAAGGTTTCATAGCCCTTGATCTGTTTACTCAACTGTTCCCAGGAGGTAACAGCGCGCGTGGAAGCTAGATCTGTGAGCACGCCATTTTGATGCAGAATGGTACGCAAAAGGCCCAAACCATGATCCTGCCATTGTTCATGCGGGCCGTTCGGGTGGACCAAATCGCCCAGATCACCCAGATCCAACCAGAGGATTTTCGACTTCGGCTTTGTTGTCCACGGCCAGGATAATGCCACGGTGGTGTGTTCTCCCTTATTTCTTTGCAACAAACTATATAGTGCAAAGAGACAAAATGCAGCGGTGCAAAGCGGTAATTGCCCAATCTGCGCACGAATTAACAGAAAACATTGACGATGCAAAGACGTTACAAATGCCGCGCAGTATAGCATAGGGTGTAATCGAGTGTCAATTATTATGAAAAAGATTATAATTATCCGGCAGGCATAGCATACAGTTCGGACCTCCTGTCAAGCACCCA
>JBBRVA010000961.1:0-3101 GCA_038247295.1 Caldilineales bacterium
CTTGGGCGGAAATAACCATACTATTCTCCGGTGAATCAGTAGTGAATCAGTAGTGAATCAGTAGGACAGTGAGACAGTACAAACACTGTTCTACTGTCCTACTGATTCACTGTCTTACTTACGCCCAAGTGTACTAGTATAAACCCATCACTATTATTTTAAACAAGGAAATTATGCAAAAAGAACACATGATTGTCTATCGGGAAACGGGAAAATTTGCCGCCTGGCCGGCCAATTATGGGATGTGGGCATGGGGCGATGAGATTGTCGTCGGCTTTACCCAATGTACCTTCCTGGCCAAGGCTGGCTTTCACGCCCGCACCCGTGATCTGCCGGCCTATCCAATGCAGGCGCGCAGCTTGGATGGCGGGCGCACCTGGACCACCCTGCGCACCCCAGCGCCGTCGCCAGACGGGCGGGGCTTTTCGGCGGATGAACATATGAATCCAAGCCTGAAGGTGGCAACGGCGATTGAACTGGGGTTGGGACCATTGCCCGGACCCTGTTCGGGTGAGATTGATTTTACACACCCCGATTTTGCGATCATGTGTGCGCGCACTGGTCTGGGGGGTGGTACAATCGGCTGGTTCTACCTGTCAACAGACCGTGCCCACACCTGGCAGGGACCGTACAGTCTGCCAATGTTTGGCCAAACCGGGATCGAAGCGCGCACCGATGTTATTATCAATGGCCCGCGTGATTGTATGATATTCGTCGCCGCCGCCACCGAAAAGGGCGAAGAGGGCAAAGGTGTGTTGATGGCGCGCACTACCGACGGCGGCCAAACCTTCAACCACATGGCCTGGGTTGGTCTCGAAGAGCACGATGAACTGATTATGCCATCAAGCGTGCGGCTGGATCAGCAAACCATTGTGACAGCCATTCGCTGTAGTGTGCGCGAGGGTGAATTTGAAGTGGTGCCTACCTGGATCGATCTGTACGAATCAACCGACAACGGCGCATCCTTTCATCATCTCACCCGGCCCGTGCCGGATGCTGGTTCGGGTGGCAATCCGCCGTCAATGATCAAGCTGCAAGACGGCCGGCTCTGCCTCACGTATGGCTACCGGGCTGCGCCCTTCGGCATCCGCGCTCGCCTCAGCGAAGATGGCGGCAAGACCTGGGGCGAAGTCATCCATTTGCGTGATGATGGCGCCTGTTCGGATCTGGGCTATCCACGCACGTTGCAGCGACCGGATGGCACGATCGTGACCACCTATTATTTTAATGACAATCAGGATACCGAGCGCTATATTGCCGCTACGCTCTGGAAACCATAGGTGTTTTTGAATAATAACGATTCAGCCAGGGATGGCGGCGCTCCCGGCTGAATCGTTATTATTCATAGCCATTCGGATTCTTCGACTGCCAACGCCAGCCATCGCGGCAGATGTCATAGAGGTCGCGCTCGGCCTTCCATGCCAACTCTTGGGCGGCCTTGGTCGGATCGGCGTAGGCGGAGGAGACATCACCAGGCCGGCGTGCGACGATCTTATAAGGAACCTTCTGTCCCGTGGCGTGCTCGAAGGCAGCGATCACGTCTAGCACGCTCGAGCCGTGGCCGGTGCCTAAATTATAGGCGACCAAACCGGGCGCGGCGGCCAACTTCTGCACCGCGCGTACATGGGCGTCAGCCAGATCAACCACATGGATATAGTCGCGCACGCCCGTGCCATCCGGGGTGGGATAGTCATTACCAAAGACCTGTAATTGCGCCAGCCTGCCTACCGCGACCTGGGTAATATAAGGCATCAAGTTGGTCGGAATCCCATTAGGATCCTCGCCAATCTCCCCGCTGGCATGCGCGCCCACCGGGTTAAAGTAGCGCAGCATAATGATGTTCCAGGCTGGATCACTTTGGTGGAGATCGCGCATAATCTGCTCGGTCATCAGCTTGGTCCAGCCATAAGGGCTTTCTGCGGCGGCGGTGGGGTGCGCTTCGGTGATCGGCACCTGTTTGGGTTCACCGTAGACGGTACACGAGGAACTGTAGACCAGATTTTTGCAGCCGTGGGCGCGCATCACTTCAAGCAAATTGATCGTGCCAGCGACGTTGTTTTGGTAATATGCCAACGGTTTGGCTACGGATTCGCCCACGGCCTTGTACGCGGCAAAGTGGATCACAGCATCCACCGGGCGCGCAGCAAACGCGGCGGAAAGCGCGGCAGTATCCAGCAGATCGGCCTGATAAAAGTCAATCGTCTTGCCCGTCAACCGTTCGACGCGACGCAACGATTCCTGCTTGCTGTTGTTGAAATTATCAATCACGGTCAGTTCATAACCGTTTTCCAACAATTCGACACAAGTATGGCTGCCGATGTAGCCGGCGCCGCCGGTGACTAAAATGCGCATCAGGATTTCCTTTGGCTGAATTATTGGTGCAAATTATTGGTTCATTGGCCAGCCATCGCGCCGGCCATCGTGCCCTTGATCAAATACTGGCGGGCGAAGATAAAGATCAGCAACGAAGGCAACATATAGATGAGGGCCATTGCATTCAACATGCCATAATCGAGATTGGTATAGGCGATCAGGGCGCGGAAGAGACCCAGCGGCATCACAAATTTGTCCGCATCTGAAAGCAGGATTAAGGGCAGAAAGAAGGCGCTCCACGCGCCGTTAAAGGCCAAAATCGACGCTGCGCCAATCCCCGGCAAGGTCAAGGGGAAGACGACGCGCGTAAGTGCTTGAAATTGGGTGGCGCCGTCGAGAAAGGCCGCCTCTTCCAGTTCCAGCGGTACGGTGTCGATAAAGCCTTTCATCACCCAGAGCATAAAAGGAATCGCGCCGGTCGTCATACCCAGGATCACTCCCCACAAACTGTTGAGCAGATGCAGTTCGCGCATGATCAGATAAAATGGTAACACAGTGGCCGTGCCAGGAATAATCTGCACGAGCAAAATCGCAAACATCAGCGCCCGTTTGTAACGAAAGCGCGCCCGCGAGAGCGCATAGCCACCCAATGAACAGATGGCCAGGGCCAGCAGCACCGATGCGCCAACCGCAAAGATGCTATTGCGTAAGAGCGTCAACGCTTGCCCGCGCCCCACAATCGCATTCCAAAAATGATCCCAGGTAAATTCTGTGGGCCAATAGAGATA
>JBBRVA010000962.1:0-3087 GCA_038247295.1 Caldilineales bacterium
GGATGGCGGCGTTCCCAGGAGAGACTGCGTAACATGAGTTACGATTTTAGATTTACGAAGTAGCTTTGTCAAAGTAAACAGTACAACAGATTCAGAAAACAACAGATGCGTCGCTTACCGCATCTGTTGTTTTCTGAATCTGTTGTACTGTTTCTGTCTGTAATCGATAAGAAAAGCGAGTAATCATGACAACAAAATCGACTATGACGCACCTGGAATGTGGCAGATGTGGGACAACGTATGCCGCCAATCAGCTAATGAACCTCTGCCCGGCGTGCGGGAAACCGCTGTTGGTACGCTACGATCTGCAAAAAGCTGCCCAAACCATGACCAAAGCAGCGCTCAAAACCCGGGCAGCTAGTTTGTGGCGCTACGAGGAAGTGCTGCCTGTTCAACGGCGCGACGCCATGATCGCGCTGGGTGAAGGGTGGACGCCGCTCCATTGGGCGGCGCGGCTGGGCGAGCAGATCGGCTGTCGCAACACCCTGATCAAAGATGAGTCGCTCAACCCAACGGGCAGCTTCAAAGCGCGCGGGCTTTGCATGGCTGTCAGCCGCGCCTATGAACTTGGGGCGCAGGAGTTGGCAATTCCCAGCGCGGGCAATGCGGCTGGAGCAATGAGTGCCTATGCTGCGGCCGTAGGTTTACCGGCTCATGTCTTCATGCCCAAAGATGTGCCACTCATGTTTCAAGTCGAATGCAAAGAACTGGGCGCCAGTGTGACGTTAGTCGATGGTTTGATCAATGACTGCGGAGTCAAGGTGCGCGAGGGTGCGGCCCAATATGGCTGGTTTGATGTGAGTACACTCAAGGAGCCATATCGCATCGAAGGCAAGAAGACAATGGGTTATGAGCTAGCCGAGCAACTCGACTGGACGCTGCCCGATGTGATTATTTACCCCACCGGCGGCGGCACGGGATTAGTAGGCATGTGGAAAGCGTTTGACGAAATGGAGCAGATGGGGTTAATCGGTGCCAAACGCCCGCGCATGGTCACCGTGCAGAGCACGGGCTGCGCGCCGATGGTGCGCGCCTTTCAGCAAGAAGATGAATTCGCTGAATTGTGGCAAGGGGCAAAAACCGTGGCCGATGGGCTGCGCGTGCCCGTGGCGGTGGGTGATTTTCTGATCTTGCAAGCCCTACGCGCTAGCCACGGTACTGCGATTGCCGTTACCGACGAAGAGATGCTCACCCATGCCCGCACAATGGGCAAATTGACCGGCATCTTCCCAGCGCCCGAGGGTTCGGCCTGTCTGGCGGCTCAAATTCGTTTATTAGAGATGGGCTGGATCAAGCCCGATGAAACAGTGGTCTTGTTTAATACAGGAAGTGGGTTGAAGTACGCCCACCTCTGGGCATAAATAACTGGAGGAGCATGATGCTATGCTCCTCCAGTGAGCAGATTTCATGACCAGCCTTGTTGTTTAGCGTAAACTACCAACAGTCTGGGTACGCGACTGCATTTTCGCGCCCCCAGACCATTGGCAAGAAATTCTGAAAGATTGTGGGGCTAGATAATCTTGGGGTTAAAAAGGGATGTCTGCGACCGATGCTTCTGGTACTTCTTGTTTTCCACTGCTGTTTCCAACGTTGCCGCTGTCTCGATCCTGGTTGCGGCCATCGAGAAATTTGATTTCTAAGGCGGTTATCTCGATTGAAGCGCGCTGCAGACCATCTCGATCTGTCCAGGGTCGCGCTTCGTCCACCTCGCCAACCACCATGATACGGCTGCCTTTAGTTACATATTGGCTCACGACCTCCGCCTGACGCTTCCAGGTCGAGATCCGAAACCAAGTAGTTTTCTCCTGAGTTTGGCCATCGGCGTTCGTCCAGCGCCGGTTGACAGCTAGGGTGAAATTTGCAACAGCTGTGCCCGAAGGGGTATAGCGCATCTCCGGTGGGGTTCCTACGTTGCCAATAAGCGTAATTTGTTGATACAAGGTTTTCTCCTTTACTGACAATGGCGAGTTGAGCGAACAATCAAGCTACTGCTTCTGAAAATTTGCAGTTACACGCAGTAACCTATTATAAACAAGTCTGGTTCACCATACATCCAGCAAAAGTTCTATTTTATTCTACGTAATTTGTCATTCGCTTATTATACCGCGCGGGCCGATATACGTGTTCGCAGGATCAAGCAATGCGTGGGTCGTCAGCAAAATGGTGACCCACGCATTGCGTAAACCTCGCTACCGAGTTGCTCTAAAGCTAAGGATGGGCAATGACCAGTAGTGTTTTGGCCTGTCGCAAAACCGCTTGGAGTGCGCGTTGCAGATTTTCTGGATCTAGCGCAGCAAAGCTTTCGTCGAGGATGACGAGATCGCCGCCTTGCAGCAGCGCGCGTGCTAGATAGAGCCGGCTGCGCTCGCCGTGCGAGAGTTGCCAGCCGCTTTCGCCGACCATTTGCAGTAGACCAGCCGGCATCCGTTCGAGCAACGGCCCCAAACCTAGCTCATAACACAAGCGCTCAGCTTCCTGCAAATCACTGGGATGGGGCGGCCAGCGCCGGCCCATCAATAGATTAAAGGCAAAAGTTTCCGTCAGTACATGGTTCTCGTGAAATTGAGGCGCGGCGGCCACCCGCTGCCGCCAACCGATTGGCCCCAATGTCTGCCAATCGAAGCCATCCAAGAGCAGCAAACCCGACTCTGGTTGGCGTAAACCGGCGAGTAGGGCCGCTAATGTAGATTTACCACCGCCAGAGGTGCCTTCCAATAAAAAGCGCTCACCCAGCTTGATCTGGATTGAACAGCCGCTCAATACTGGCTCGCTGCGCGAGCCATATCGAAAGCGCAAATTGTGGCCTTGAAGTAAGATATGCTCTTCACCTTGCACCTGACTATCCAACCCGCTGGTGGATTTAGGTGAAGTCAACAGCGGTGGCGGCCCTACGTCCGTAGCCGCGGCGTGGAACAGAGGCGCAACCTGACGCCACGCAATCACGGCGCCGGCTAATTGAATAAAGCCTTGGCCCAATCGATCAAATGCCTGGCGGGCCAAGACCACACCACCCAAGCCCACCGCCAATGCCGTTAACGATGCCTGGCCGTTGACAAATGCCGGCGCCAGACCCGCTAGCCCCAGCAC
>JBBRVA010000963.1:0-3085 GCA_038247295.1 Caldilineales bacterium
CGTGGCTGCGTAAAATTTGTTCATCGGCCGCGCTGATGCCGGCTTCGTTGCCGACAATGGTGACATATTCGGCATATTTAGCATCTTCTATACTAAAGCCGACGGTCGGGCGGAAGCGCGCCACGTAGCCAATCGCGTTGACATAGTCCTGGCGTGCCAGTGGGCCGGGAAACTCGCGCTGCCAGAAAAGCACGTAGTGGCGCAGGCTCTTGATGCCGACGCCATTTTGCACCTGTTCGATGCGCTCAAAGAGCAGATCGCGCCAGCGGTTGCCCAATGTCCATTCGTTGCCGGGACAAACAGTCGTGTTTTCCGGAAACTCGCGATGACCCCACACCCTGGCCAGTGGAATCTGTAGCTCTTGCATCAACCAAGCGATCAGATGAGAGCCGGCGCGCAATTGGGCCGAAGTGGGAATTTTTCCGTTCATAAAGCTACCGGCAAAGGCAACACCCAAGGTGTAGATATTGTGCCGATAGACATGATAACTGGCTGTTTCGAGCCGGTTGGTCTGTTCAATCGCACCATCGGCGTGGATGAAAAAGTGATAGCCAATGCCCGGCCACGGTTCTTTGCCCCGTCCAGAGTCGGCATTGATGTGCAACTCGGCAATCCGCAATGGCCCCAGCGAAGGCGGCGCGGCCGTATGATGGACGGCTACGTGCGTGATCTGGCTGAGCGCCCGCCGCTCGTAGCGCAGCGTCGGATGTCTGGGCAATTGATCGGTCAGGTTGCGCAGGGCCGGCGGCGGGATTACAAAGTTACTGCCCCCTTGCCGTTTAGAGGCCAACTCGGTTTGTAAACGTTGGCTTTCGATCTCAGCCCGTCGCCTTTGTTGCTCCTGCACCGACACCGCCTGCTGCGCCTTTTCTAGCTGCTGGGTCAACTCGGCAAGGCGACCTTGCAGTTGGCGCTCGGTTACGCTCGGGTCGACAAAACCACTGGCTCGTCGCACCGAAGCTAACAATAGCTCTTTCCAACGCTGCCCACTCAACCATTGTTCGCCAGGCGAAACATGTTGGATGAATTCACCAATGCCCTTGATGTTTTCTAACTTCACCTGCGGATAGCGCCCCATCAGCCACGCGATCAGGCGCCCCCCGGCGTAGATCTGCTCATCGGTCGGGGTTTGGCGGTTGAATTCGCCGGCAAAGGCAATGTTGATCGCCTTGGCCAGATATTCCTGTTCGGTCTCCACCACTTCTTCCAACGGCTGCATCTGGTAGATGGTGCCTTGGGCCTCGATGCCAAAATCGTAGAGGATGCCTGGCCAGTCGGTGGTGTGGGCGCGGGCAATACTTTCCCACGGTACACTGGGGGCAACACCGGTGTGGTTGATCACAATAAAGCGCACATCCTGCGCCCGCCGCGTGGTATAGCGCGCCCGATCGCGGGGCAATTTGTCGACAATGTTGGGGATGCGCAGTTGCCCATCTACTGGCTCGGTTTCCAAAGTGCGACGCAGATCGTCAATCTCCGCCTGCATCTGTTCATTTAATGCTTTCAGTTTGTCGCGCTCGGCCGTTATCTGGTGGACTTGGGCCACGAACGCGGTCTGTTTGGCATTCGCCTCTTGCAAAAATAGCTCTAATTCTTGCAGGCGACCATCGTCGACACCGTTGTTGTTCAAGACGGCTAAATGGAGCTGGACCTGGCGCACGATCACATTTTTCCACGCCGCACCATTGTAGAAAGTGGCGCCGGGGCTATCCGTTTTGGTTAATTCACCCAGCCCGACAATGGTCTCCGGTGCTAAGCCCAGGTTTTGGGCCAACCAGGCGCACAGCCGGCCAGTGGCATCCAATTGCGGCAAAGGCGGCGGTGAGCCCGTAAAATTGCCGGCCAGACAAATGTTAACACCTTGCTCCGACCACACTTGATCGGGTTGCGCGACATCCTCTAGCTCGCTGACCTTGAAGACCTGACCGCTGCTGTCGACGACGAAATCGTAGACAATGCCTGGATAGCCGTGTTGAATGTGCGTCTGGGCGATGCGTTCCAGGCTCAGGTGGGCATGGGCGCCCGTGTGGCTGATCACCAAGTAGCGCACCTGGTTCATGCTGCGCCGAGCATACGCAACGGTGCTGCGCGGCAACCGGGCGCTAATATCGGCAAAGAGTGGCACCAAACTGGTGCTACCTGCTTCTTCCGGCTCGGCTTGGACCGGCGGTGCGGGCGCCTCCACGGTGATCCAGCGGGTTAAGACGGGTGAGTTTTGCTCTTTGAACCAGGTGACGCCTTCCTGGACCAGGTCGAATTCCAGGTTGTAATTGCCGCCTTCTTCTGGCAGCGCCACGCGCACGGCAATCGTCACCGTCTCATCCGGGCCAATATCATCGGGGATGTCGGTGCGCAGATCCAGGTGCGTTGGCATGTTGAGTCGGCGCCGGTTGCGATAGTAATGATAACCGACGCGAAACGGATTGCCGCCGCCCCAACTCCAGGTGAGGCTACCCGTATTCCGGAGCGTAATCGGCACCGTGATTGTGGCTCCAATCATTAGCTTGGTTGGGAAGCGGTCATCCAACCATTCGACCTGATAGCGTGGCTTTTCTGGCGCAGTCGCCTTTGCGGCGAGCACTGGCGACTGCATGACAAACGCATCTTCGATTGCGAGGGCTTGGGCGCCGCCATGCCAGGTGTAATCATTCTGCAATGCCTGCCAGAAATCCTCGATCACGCCTGTTTTGCCGTCGATATGCCACTTATCAATGCGCGGCCAGCGATAGAGGATCAAGGCGCGAATCTGTTGCGTGTTGGGCTGTTCGTTCCAGCGGTTGATTTCGGCATAGGCATCCTGCACCCAGCCGGTATTCAAATTGTGCCAGGGCTGCACCTGGTCGGTTTCGGTAATATAGGCGGCCAGGTGGCGCATGTTGGTTGGCACAGCCGCCATAAAATTCATATAGGCGCGGAAATGGCGATGATAGTTCTGAAAGGGCGGCCCAAGCCGTGCTTCATCCGTAATCAAGGCCACATTAGCACCGTGGCTGTAGGTGTGGAGGGTAAAGCCATCACAATATTTAGGCCCTAGTTCCAGCAGGATATCGCGGAAATATTGCACCCAATCGCCGTTGGCATTGTC
>JBBRVA010000964.1:0-3081 GCA_038247295.1 Caldilineales bacterium
ATACAGCCTTCCCCTATTTTGCCAGCCAATGGATTGACATTGGCATGACGCGCGTCTTTGCCATGCGCATCTCTTATGCCGGCGAACTGGGCTGGGAGTTACATATACCGGTCGATCAAGCACTGCCGGTGTGGGACGCGCTGTGGGCAGCCGGACGTGAGTTCGATCTGGCAGTTGGCGGCATGGGCGCCTTCGATTCGCTGCGCCTGGAAAAGGGCTACCGGCTGTGGGGTGGCGATGTCTACACCGAATACAATCCCTACGAAGCGGGGTTGGCTTGGACAGTAAAATTAAGCAAGCCAGATTTTGTTGGACGCGCGGCCTGTCTCAAATTGAAGGAGAAGCCGCTCAAGAAAAAGCTGACCTGTCTAGTGGCGGACGATCCCAAGGCGATGGCCTTTGGCTACGAGCCGATCTTTAGCAATGGCGCGTGCGTCGGCCATGTCACCAGCGCCGACTATGGCTATAGTGTTGGTAAATTCATGCTCTACGGCTATCTACCGTTGGCCTATGCAAACCCTGGCACACAGTTAGAAGTTGAGTACCTGGGCGAGCGCTTCGCGGCTACTGTGAGCCAAGAGCCATTGTGGGATGCAAAGATGACACGCTTGAAGGCATAGGCAGAACCGCGGATGCACAGAAAGATGCGGATCGTAAGAGGGTAGGTGTAAGATATTGGACTGTCAAAGATGACGCTTTATCCAATAAATTTTATGATTGCGCAGATACGGGTCATCCAGGAGCAATTCGCGTCTTTCTGTGCATCCGCGGTTCTAGCCCTAGTGAATGAAGGAGATTACTATAATGCAAAACTCACCCACCCTTGAACATAACTGGCAAGATAAATCAATTTCAGCCAAACCAGAAATCTACTACCCAGAATCGGACGGTCGATTTATAGGGGCAACAGACTGGCATACCTCGGCTATCGCTTATTTACATACGGCGCTACGTTTCGTTTTCCGTCATAATGCTGATATTTACGTTTCGGGTGGGATTCGCTTTTACTACAGCGAAAATGAGCCAACCATTTTCGAGGTACCCGATGTGTTTGTCGTCAAAGGGGTAGCAAAGCACAACCGAAGTGCATATAGATTGTGGCAAGAAAAAGCTAGCCCTTGTGTGATCTTTGAAATCACATCACGTGACACAAAGTGGGAGGACGTTGCCGCCCAAAAAGGCTTATACGCACGGCTTGGTGTACGAGAATATTTCTTATTCGATCCGCTAGCAGACTGTCTTACACCACACTTTCAGGGTTTTCGTCTGCTAAACGAACACTACGAATCGCTTATGCCTACCAAAGATGGGGCCATGATTAGCAACGAGTTAGGCATTATTCTCCGCCCCGATGAAAACATGGTGCGCGTTGTTGATCCAAAAACGGGCGTAGAGATTCCTTCGCTGGAGGAAGTCGCAGAAAAAGCGGGTGAGGTAAGCAAAATTGATAAGCTTGAAGCGCAACGCGCACAAGCCGAAGCACAAAGAGCCAATGCGGCTGAAGCCGAGGTGGCACGCTTGCAAGCTGAGCTTGAAAAATTGAAACGCCAATCACCAGGCCAATAACCACCAACCCTGAGGAGAACCGTTCATGGCTGAACGACGAAGTCCTTTCTACGACTATCACCTGCGCCACGCCGGCCAACTGGTCAAGGGCGGCGGCGATTATATGTTTCCCGTTGCCTACACGTCTGGCGTGGACGAACACCTGAACACACGCGCCAACGTGGGCATGCAAGACATCTCGTCGATGGGCGAGGTGGACATCAAAGGGCCGGGCGCCGAGCGGCTGATCAATCGGCTGGCGGTCAACGACATCCAAAACATGGAGCCGGGCCAGATCCGCTACACGACCCTCGTCAACGAGGAGGGCGGTATTGTCGATGATGTGACCGTCTATAAATTCAATGACGAGCACTTTATGATCGTCACCAGTTCGGCGCCGCGCAAACAGGCCGTGCGCTGGCTGGCTGATCACGCGCTGGCGAGCAGCACCTATGTCACTGAGATTTCTGGTGCGGTGGCGCTAGCCGTGGTACAGGGGCCACGCGCACGCGAATTTTTGCGCACGGTAGTCGAGGGCGTCGATCTGAACAAGCTGCCCTTCTTCCGCTTCGCGCCGGTAGAAATTGACAACACCGCACTGCTCTTATCGCGCAGCGGCTACACCGGTGAACTGGGCTACGAGCTTTACATCCCCGCCGAGGACGCTGGACCCTTGTGGGAATTTTTATTGCGCCGCGGTAAAGAATTTGGCTTACAACCGTATGGGGCGCTTGCCATGCAAAGTTTGCGCATCGAAAAGGCCTTCCCACTCTATGGACCCGATCTCAGCACGGATGTGACGCCCTTCCATGTCGGTTTGGACCGCTGGATCCGCTTTGAGAAGCGTGAATTTGTGGGCCGCGAGGCACTGTTGCGCATCCAGGAAACGGGGATCCAAGAGCGTTGGGTGGGCCTGATTTTGGAAGGCAACAATCCTGCCACCCTCAATGACACCATTCACAGCATCAGCGATGTGGCTTCCTTCCGCCGCAAGAAACGCAGCGGCAGTGAAGCCGGCGAAACAAGTGACGCCGCCGCGCCCGGCGAATCAATCGGGCGCATCACCTCGAGCGCCAAAGGCCATTCGGTCGATAAGATGTTGGCGCTCGGCTTTGTCCGCACCAGCCACGCCTGGCCGGGCAGCAAGTTGATCGTGATGATCGGCGGCCGGCCCGTGCTGGCAACCGTGGCGCAGACGCCCTTCTTTGATCCGACTGGGGCGCGGATGCGCGCCAAGGCGACCGATGGGCCGGAGCGGGTTGGTAAGCAGAAGTAGTAGATGAGATTGGGGATTGTTGGCGACGAAACTCCCTAATCTCTAATCTCCCCAACAAGGACTGTCCACCATGAACTATAGCTCTATCAACCGCTACAATACAATCGTGATCGGCATGGGCACGATGGGCAGCGCGGCGGCCCACTATCTGGCGCGGCGCGGGCGGCGCGTGTTGGGGTTGGAACGCTTTGACGTGCCACACGACATGGGTTCCTATCAAGGCTACACACGTATCATCCGCATGCCCTATTACGAGCATC
>JBBRVA010000965.1:0-3078 GCA_038247295.1 Caldilineales bacterium
GGGCAAGTTGAGCGCTGGCATGTAAGCGTTTGCATCCGCCTGGCGTGCCTCGATGATCTCGACCGCACCTTCGCTGTGGACATGTAAGAGTGGTTCAATCGACTCTTCGCCGGTGGCCATGCGTTCGGCACGGGCGCGCACCCGCTTGCGCCGATCCAGATTGCCGGTCCAACTTTGTAACTTCAAATCATACTTTGCCCACGGTTTGGTGATCGGGTCGTGGGTCCAGGCCAAATACTCAACCATATGCGTGTCGCCCGCGGTGGGGCAGAGACCAAAGATTTCGAATAATTCACGCGTCATCGGCTCAAAGTTGCGGCGAAAGTGGCGTAGATAGCGTTCGCGGAAGAGCGGATAGAGGTCTTCGCCTGTGCGCCGGTCGGTGAGGCTGAGCATCCAGGCGAAATGGTTGAGACCAGCAGACGTAATCTGCACACGTTCTTCGCCGGCGGCGATCATTTGGAGCAAGGGTGGGATATTTTCGGCGTCGGTATGCACGTGAAAATGGTCGCCATTGGGTGTCGCAATCCCAAAATGATCGGCTAAGACCGCAGCGACAATGGCATACGCCCAGCGGTATTGATGACACAATCCAATACACGTAATCTTGCTGTAGCGGTTGATGGCCATACCCAGCCGGCTGAGCGGATTGGTAAAATTGAGCAGCCAGGCCTGGGGACAAAGTTCTGCCATGTCGTGGGCAATTGCCAGCATCTCTGGCACATTGCGACAGGTGTGGGCAAAGCCGCCGGGACCGCTATTTTCGGCATAGGGCTGGCGCACACCGTGGCGCAGCGGGATCTCCCAATCTTGCCGCCAGACCGTTTCGCGTGGACCTACCTGAATGCAGACGATCACATAATCGGCCTTCGCCAGCAGTTGGCGACGATCTGTACTTGCGCTGATTGTCATGCCAGCCAGCCACTCACGGTTCATGCGTTCAGCCAACTGATGCATGGTGGCCAGCGTTTGCGCATTGATATCACACAAAGCAAGGGTCGCGCCGTGAAGTTTGGAGGAACGGATTAGAGTTGCCAACGCACCGGTGCCAAAAACGGCGCTGCCCGCGCCAATGACGACGATTTTGGGCATCGATCACCGCCCCCCAAACCCGCTAAACGTAACACCTTCGACAAAGTAGCGCTGGGCGGCAAAAAAGATGATGACCAGCGGCGCGAGCATAAAAGTGCCGGTGGCGAAGACCAATTCCCACGTCGTGGCGTAAGCAGCGTCGTTCATAGCGCGAATGCCCACGGCTAAGGTCCAGGTAGCTGGCTTCAGGTAGATCAGCGCTTCCAGAAATTCGTTATAAAACTGAATAAAGGTCAGGATTACGACTGTGATAATCACCGGCTGACTGAGCGGAATAAAAATCTGCCACAGAATGCGGAACGTGCTAGCGCCATCGATGCGGGCGGCATCTTCCAGTTCGACCGGGATACTCATAAAGAATTGGCGTAGGAGAAAGACGTAGATACCATGCACCGCAAAGAAAGTCGGGACGATCAGTGGCAAAAAGGTGCCGATCCACGGATAGGGCCAGTGAAAGAGTTTGCTGAACATCAAAAAGCGTGGCACAAGCAGAATAATGGCGGGCAACATCATGGTGGCCAGCACCAGACTAAAGAAAAAATTGCGCCCTGGCCAACGCAGCCGGCTAAAACTAAACGCTACGAGGGCTGCCGATAGCACCGTGCCAATCACCGCAAAGACGCAGACGATCATCGTGTTCCAAAAGTAGAGCCAGATCGGCGCACGGGCAAAGGCCGTGGCATAGTTGCCCCAGCGCGGTGTGGTGGGAATCCACTGGATCGGCGTGACAAAGATTTCGGTCGAGGCCTTCAGTGAGGACGAGATCATCCACAAGACGGGCACCAGCGCCATCAGTGACAACATGATCAACACGGCGTGCATCAAAATGCGGTTGGCCGCTTCTGCCCACATGCGTTGTCGCTTCTGCGCCGCGGCCTGCTCTTGGTTGATTCTCGATTGTGAGCGGTCTAAAGTTGTCTGCATAGTTTCTTTGCAAAGCGAGAAAATTTTTAGTATACACGGTTTGGGGAAACACGGATATTTTTAATTGTTTCTATCCGTGTTTCCCCAATCCGTGTATACAGCTTGTCGGTTTAAGGTGCAGATGTACGTGACAGTTAATCCGTTTCGTAATAAACCCAACGTCCCGATAACCGGAATTGTAACCCAGTCAGGATAATGACAATGATGAAGAGCAACCACGAGAGCGCGGCGGCGTAACCCAGCTTGCTGTATTCAAAGGCATTGCGGTAGATGTAGAGCACCATAAATAAAGTTGCATCTTGCGGCCCACCTTGGGTCATGATTAGGGCCGGAGCAAAGACTTGAAAATTGCCGATTAAGCCGACGATCAAGTTAAAGAAGATGATCGGTGTCATGAGCGGGACGGTAACGTTCCAAAATTTGCGCCACGGGCCGGCGCCATCCAGCGCGGCAGCTTCCAACAAAGCGGCGGGCACATTTTGCAGCCCGGCCAGGAAGATCACCATCTGTGTGCCCATCACCCAGATGCGCATAAAAACAAACGCGGGAATGGCCAACGCCGGCTCGAACAGCCAGGCGCGCGGTCCAATCCCAAACCAGCGTAACACTTCGTTGATAATGCCAAAATCGGGATGGTAGGCGCGTTGCCAGATAAAGGCGCTCACTACAATCGGCACGATGACGGGGATGTAGAGCGCTGTGCGGTAAAAGTTGCGCCCGCGCAGCGGTTGGTTGAGCAAGACGGCGCAGGCAAAGGCTAGCGCCAACTGCAAAGGTACGCTGGTGAAGGCAAAATAGGCGGTGCTCCACAGCGATTTACCCACCTTGGGATCGGCAAAAATCTGCTGCACATTCGCCAGCCCGACAAAGCTGGCTGGCGCTAGTAAATTATACTTCTGGAAGGTGAGCAACAGCGCCCAACCCATCGGAAAGGCGATAAAGACCAAAAAACCAATGATGAATGGCGCAGCAAAAAGGTAACCTTCCAATATTTCGCGGCGACGAAAAGAGTTTGCAGCCATATCACTCTTACCCTCTATACTGATCCAGTAGGCCCTATAC
>JBBRVA010000966.1:0-3071 GCA_038247295.1 Caldilineales bacterium
CGTTATATCCCCGTGGGTTGATCGAGGCACAGTGAGTGATGTGGTGTTCGATCACACATCAATCGCAAAGACCATCGCCCGACGCTTCATGAGCGCCAATCCACCGGATATGGGCGAACGCATGGCCGCAGCCAACGATCTGTCCCTAGTATTACGTTCGACTGCGCAGCAAGACACACCGAACATTCCGGTGCGCTTTGCCAAGTATACGGGCCAGGAAAGCGCAGCCAAGAAGCGCGAGTTGCAAGAGAATCCACCCCATATTCTGCTGACGAACTATGTGATGCTGGAGATGATGTTGGTTCGGCCGCGCGAAGCGGACTTTGTCAGCCCGGAACGCTCGTCGTTGCAGTTCATTGTGATAGATGAATTGCACACCTACCGCGGGCGACAGGGCGCCGATGTGGCGCTGTTGCTGCGGTGACTGCGGGAACGGAATGGCAACCGCCCCATCCTCCATATCGGCACCAGTGCGACCATGGCGTCGGCAGGCGCACAGACCGAGCGGCGCAAGGTAGTGGCTGATTTTGCCTCCCGCTTCTTTGACACAACTGTTCACCCGGACAATGTGATTGAAGAGTGGCTGGAAC
Organism: Caldilineales bacterium; assembly: GCA_038247295.1. Taxonomy (GTDB): domain Bacteria; phylum Chloroflexota; class Anaerolineae; order Caldilineales; family Caldilineaceae; genus JAPLGZ01. Next base: position 591 of record JBBRVA010000966.1, read on the forward strand.
GTATTCTGCCAGAAGCACAAATGCCGGATGAGCCGACGCTGCGCCAGGCAATATTGGCCTCGCCACCCACGGCAACCTGGTCCGATTTTGCCGCCAATCCGCTCAGTGTCTGGATCGAGCAGACCTACGGGATTACCACGGCCGATGATGGACGGTTGATCCGTCCCAAGCCACTGACGTTACAGGCGGGTGCAGCACAACTTGCCGAGTTGACCGGCCTTGAAAAGGAACAGTGCCTGGAGCGGTTGCGCACCATGCTCTTGCTGGGTAGTCAGGTACCCCACGGTGACTCTTCGGCCTTTGCCTTCAAGTTACATCAGTTCATCAGCCAGGGCGATTCGATCTATAGCACCTTTGAACCGCCAGCGACACGGTTACTCACATTGGAAGGGCAATTCTATGAACCGGGCAGCAAAGAGCGGCTGCTCTTTTGCCGGGTCTGTGGACAGAAGTACTACCGCGTAAAATACCACATTGAAACGCAGCGCATCATCCCCAATACAGGAGAGATGCTTGCCTACGAGGAAGAATTTGATGCCGATGCCATTGAAGATGGCTATCTGATGCTGGATGTAGAAGGCAGATGGCGCAATGACACAGATGATCTGCCCGAGCATTGGTTCACCCGTTCTGGTGGCATTCAAAAGGAGTATGCGCAATATCGCCCACGTCTACTCCAGGTCACCCCAAGCGGCAGCATAACACAGGAAGGGAGTGACGCACATCCCGGTTGGTTTCAGCCTGCGCCGTTTATGCTCTGTCTCTGTTGCGGGGAAGCCAAGGCAACGCAGCTTCCAGCGCGGTCACCGCTGCCCCATAGTGGGCTTGGGCGTTCAGGAAGGTAGCTTGCTCGACCAATAAGCGCCCCAACAAGCGGCGGTAAGTTGCACTGTCCTCCTCCGTTGGCATGTTCGCCTGTAGGCGGGAGAGCGTATACCCCATAAGCATAGCTCCTTCGGCAAAGAGCCCAACTCCCCCATAGAGGCGCGCGTAGCCGGCGAGTGCACGATCCAATAAATCACTGGCCCCTTGATCCACTGCCCAGCGCCATGCTTGCCGCACATTGTCCAATTCGCGTTGCCACTGGACGAGCACTCTTCCCTCTTTACCCAAAGGCACCTGCGGGTTGAACTGTGGCTCCAACGTGGCCAGTAACTCCAGATAGTAACGACTATATCGTTCATAAAGGGTGACCGCGGTTGTCTGTTGCGCAGCAATCAGCGCGCCCAGTTGCTCCGCGGCATATTGGCGGAGCAACTCGTGCATGGCGATGCGACCAGTTTCGTCGCGCTGCACAAACGATTTGGCAACCAAGCCGTTGAGATCGGGCAGACGGAGGGTCGTAATCGCCAGTGCCGCTGCCCGTTCACAGCCACCACGAAAGATCGCCAATTGGGCAACGCCCACTTGTTCCTGTACAGTGAGCAAACGCCAGGATGCATCAAAAACCGTGCGTAGACGCTGGTGGCGTTGCGGGACGTTGCGCAGCGTGGTCGCCAGAAAATCCAATCCACTTTGTGCTTCGCCCTGTAACACCTGGGCAATCTCCTGGCAGCTCATCCCTTCCAACCAAGTAGCCGCCAATTCAAGCGCCAATGGCAGCCCATCCACCGCCTGACAGATCTCCACAATGGCACGCCAATTCTCTTGATCCAGACGGAAATCATAGTGAATCCGTTGCGCACACTGGACAAAGAACGCGACACTGGCATTGGTCAGCAACCCCGCCAGATCCACCTCCGCACCGTCTTCCACAAGGGTTGGTAAGGCCATCGGCCGCACAGGGAAGCGCCACTCTTCCTGAAGATTCAGGGGCGTGCGCGAGGTGACCACCATCTGCACGCTTGGCGCTTGCACCAAGAGATCGCTCACCAGCCACGTGCCCTCCAGCAGATGTTCAAAGTTATCCAGAATGAGTAACAAGCGCTTACTGCGCAGGTAGGTGCTCAACTGTTGCTTCAGGGTCGCGCCCTCTGCAAAGTTCCCTGTCGGCGGCATCCCCACAGCGGCGGCAATGGCGGCAGCCAACTTGCCCTCTAGCATCTCAGAGACCAAGGGATCAGCCGGTGCCCCGTCCCCCCCATCCAACCCCACCAGCGGCACAAGCCAACAACCGTCTGGGAAGTGGCGCGTGGCGCGTGGCGCGTACGCTGTTGCAGCAAGAACCGCGGGCGAAGCGTTCGCATCCTGGGAGTACCCGCCCGCATCGAGTTGCCTAATAGTCTGCGCGGCGGCCAGGGCAAGGCGCGTTTTGCCGACGCCGCCGGGTCCAAGCAGGGTGACTAAGGGACGAGACTCGTCGGTAATCAAGGCAATCAGTTGGTCAAGTTCGCTTTGGCGGCCAACCAACGGTGCGGACTGACGCGGCAGGTTGTGGCGTTGTAAACCAGGCGTTGGCTCTGTCACTACCGACCCTGTCACGGTCGGCACCGCAACAGTGGCGGTTACCGGTGACACAGCCCCATCACCCGAGCTTGCTTC
>JBBRVA010000967.1:0-3061 GCA_038247295.1 Caldilineales bacterium
AAAATTCTCGAGTGGTCGGAACTGGGCAGCGCGAGTGGCGAAGTGATGCTCGTAAGCCGTGAGGATGGCAGCGGCAGCCGCCATTTGTTTGAAATGCAGGTCATGGCCGATGACCTGGTCACCTTAACCGCCGTAGTCATGCCGACCAGCGCCGACGTGGTAGAATTTATTGCCCTCAATCCGCAGGCGATTGGCTATGTCTCCCGCGCGTATGTGATGCCCGAATTGAGAACGGCCGCAGGTGGCGATAGCGATAAGACCGCATCCGTGCAGCCAAACGGAGTCCAGCGGCGCGCTGTCCGCATCGTACGGGTGGAGAATGAGTGGCCTACCGACGCGACATTGAGTAATCGACGCTACTTTTTAACCCAGCCCCTCTACCTCGTGAGCCGGGGCGCGCCGCGGGGCTGGGCGCGCGAATTTGTCGATTTTGTGTTGAGCCCGGCGGGCCAAGCGATTGTGGCGCGTTATCATGTGCGGGTGCGCTAGGCCGTGGAATCTGGGCGAACGATGGCGCCGCGTAACCGTTAGCCAGCTTCCCTCGGCGATACTTCTAAGCTAAGCTAAGCTAAACTAAACTATGCTGGATAAAAGACCGGACACCATTCATCAGCGCATACGGGCGCATGACCGTTATCAAGTTGAATTTAAACTTGAGTATGAACTCCTGCCCAAACATCGCACCCGTTATAAGATTTCAACTTATATTTTTACCCCTAAGAGCCTTGGCGTCAATCAACACACCTATGCTAAGGCTCAATTTTATCGCGATCTCCAGAACTACGTGCGCTTAAAGACTCCCGTTTTCACCCTGGCCGAATTGCGCAACCTGCCAACTTCACCTTTGCTGCATATTGGGCAGATCCTAGAAGATGCCAACTGGCTGCATGATCCAGCGCGTCATGATCAACTGAGTAATAGCTTTAAGTTTCTCTGCGCTATTCTCAAGGTTGGTTTGCGACGTCATCTACGTTTCCTGAAATATACATGCCGGCATAAAGCATCCAGTGGAGATAAGGCGTCAGGCCTTTGTGTTGGCGTTCAAGAGTTATTAGACAACACATATACAATTGCTCAGCACTACCGGGCTTATCGACCCCAAATTCAGCAGGCTGGTCGTGGTGAGATTTTGCGCGCCTACGAACTAGCGGATGAAGCAATTAGTTTAGTAATCGAGGAAGCGTTTAACAAAACTTTCGCGTTAGTGGATAAGTGCATGCCTGGAACAGTGGGCGCTGATTTGAAAGCCCAACTGAGCACTCAGGCAGAGGTAGAGGTAAACCATCGGCGAGATTCGGGTTATAACTCGCTATTGGAACCTGAAGGTGACAATGAGATCTTTCTTTTTCGCACTTCGGTTTTAAAAAAATTTACATCAAGTGTACTTTATTTGAAGCTGGCCGTTAAACGTGAAGGTACTGCGATCGAACAGATACTGCTTGCCCTGGCGGCGGGTCTCTCGATGATTTTTGCTACGGTTGTCGCTTTTTACGCTCAACAGCGCTTTGGCATGTTTACTTTGCCCGTATTTGTGGCTTTGGTCGTCGGCTACATGTTCAAAGATCGCATCAAAGAGTTGGCTCGTCTCTTCTTTCTACGGCATACCCAAAATTTTCTCTTCGATCGCCGCACCATGATTCGAACGATCGACAATGTGCATACGCTTGGCTTTTTGCGCGAGAAGATGGGTTTTGTGCCAGACGAAGAGGTGCCTACACCTATCATGGCGCTACGCAACCAGGGGCTGCTTACAGAGATCGAGCAAGATGGCCAGACTGAAAATATTCTATGTTATACCAAGGAAGTTGTTTTGCAAGGGGCGGCTTTTCGGCACGTATATAAAGGCGGTCCACCAGTGACGGGTATCTCCGATATTATGCGCTTTGATATGCGGCCTTACTTGCGCAAAATGGACGATCCGATCGAGCGTTGGCCTTATTTGCAGGCTGGCGAATTGCGCGTTGCTCGCTGTGTTAAAACCTACCATATCAATGTCGTCACCGTGTACACGGTGGATAAAACACAGGAGTTCGTCAAGGTGGAACGTACATTGATTACCTTAACGCGTGACGGTATTCGCCGCATGAAACACGTGCGCGATCCGGATGAGACGGTCATCTGATCATGCGCCAATCGTTTATTCTACTAGAGTTTATTCCGATTTATTATTTGGATAGCAAAACAGAGCCAGATCGGTCTTGTAGGTGCGGTTTTTAACCGCACAAACTTGGTCAATCCAGACTTGTGCGGTTAAAAACCGCACCTACAAATGCACAAAATTAAATCGGAATAAGGTCTACTGATTGATCAACAAAACTAAGGGAGTCCTATGAAAACGTTACTTGAAAAATTACAGATCAAAGCGACCAATGCCGGCGCTTGTATTGGGCCAGACGGTTGGATTGAAGATACCCACGGCACACCTTTAGTTTCTTGCAATCCAACTACCAATGAACCAATTGCGACAGTGATTCAGGCGAGCGGCACTACGTTGGACACCGTCGTCGCCGCTGCACAGGCTGCCTTTCAAACTTGGCGGCTGTGGCCAGCGCCAAAGCGTGGTCAAGTCGTGCGCGATCTAGGCAACGCCCTGCGCGACCTGATCGAACCGCTGGGTGAGATGGTGACATTAGAAATGGGCAAAATTCGCGCCGAAGGGATCGGCGAAGTGCAGGAGATGATCGATATCTGCGATTTTTCCGTGGGTTTGTCGCGTCAACTCTATGGCCTGACCATGCCCTCGGAACGTCCCGGCCACCGCATGTACGAACAGTGGCACCCGCTCGGCCCCATTGGTATCATTACGGCTTTTAATTTTCCTGTCGCGGTCTGGTCGTGGAATGCCGCGCTGGCAGCCGTCTGTGGCGATACGATGATCTGGAAACCGTCGCCGACGACGCCGCTTGTCGCCGTTGCCGTGCAACAGATTGCCAACCGCGTAATGGCTGATTATGGGCTGACCGGCATCTTTACCTTGGCGATTGGCCGCAACGAAGAAATCGGCGAGCGTATGATCAATGATCCACGCTTGCCCATGATTAGCTTTACCGGTTCGGTGCGC
>JBBRVA010000968.1:0-3045 GCA_038247295.1 Caldilineales bacterium
CAAAGAGTAACCTGCCGCAAATATTTACCCAGGTACGGCCACGATGCATCGTGGCCGTACTGTCGATCAATAACTTGTTTGATAATTACAGATGCTTAGCAACAGGTAGACAGACCATAAGTTTGTCTACCTGTTTTCGATCCGTGCGTTCTTATCCTTTAGGGTTCGCGCTGTGTTAACAGTGAAGTGAGGGACGCCTGCCATTGCGGCGTTCGGCTGCGTCCCGTCTCGATACTGGGTTTGGCTTGGGTTGCCTGGCGTGTCTGTGCATACCAGGTGGCATAGTGCTGAATCGTACGCACATGGGCGTGGGGCTCCACTTTGCACAAACTAGCCTGGCCCATGGCCGCCCACTGCGGACGGGCATTCAGCCAGGTTAGAATCTGTTGCGCAGCATCGGCGGCATTCTGGGGGGCAAATAGCCAGCCGTTGCTACCCGGTTCGACCAATTCCGGGAGCGCACGCGCATTGGCCGCTAAGATCGGCAACCCACTGGCCATCGCTTCCAAGGTAGCGATGCTTTGTAACTCTGCATGGCTAGGCATCACGAATGCATCGGCACTGTTGAGCAATAGCGGCAGATCGGCATCGGGTACAAAGCCGGTAAAGATCACTTGTTGCGCCAAACCCAGGCGTTGGCAAAGTTGCTGGAGTGCATTTAGATAGCGCCCTTTGCCGGCAATCACAAACTGGAGATCGGTGCGCCGGAGTTGTGCCAACGCCCGGATAATCGTGTCGATACATTTTTCTCGATCCACCCGCCCCACATAGAGTAACATTGTTTTGGCGGTGGCTAGACCATATTGTTGGCGGATGGCGGCGCGGTCCAATGTTGGCCGTGGGTGGAAGCGGCTGGCATCCACGCCGCAAGAGATATTGATCGCTGATGGGATCAACTGTTGTTGTTGGAGGATGGCGACCGCTGTTTGCGTGGGCGTCGTGACGGCATCGAGCGTGTTGTAGACAGTGAGCATGGTGTGCCACATCAATTTCTGCATGGCCTGGCCCAGTACGCGCGGATTCCATAAACTGTCAGTCAGATTTTCGGGCAGAAAGTGATTGGTACCGACAACCGGGATGTGATAGCGGCGCGCCACACGGATAACGCTGCGGCTGAGAAAATAATGATCCTGAATATGCACGATGTCTGGTGCAAACATAATAAGGACGCGTTCAACCAGTGCATCTGTAAAAGCCGTCACATTAAGGTTGTACGGCAGCAGCAGTGTTGGCACCGTTTGGACCGTTAGCTTATTTATCTGCTGGCAATAGGCCGTCCCATTTTCCGAGGGTGCAATAACAAGCACGTGATGGCCCGCTTTGGCAAGCCCGTGGGCTAAATTGACGGTAAAGACGGCCTGTCCATTATCGCGGCGAAAGAATGCCTGTCCAGCGATCAGCACGTTCAATTGCTTTCTCCTTCACAATTGGCTTTGCGCTGATCTGGGCAAAACAGTGCGTTTGCCCAGATCAGCCTAGCTTGTTTTATAAAATAAAATTGATAAATCTAATCGACAAACCATTTAAAAGGCGCACCGATCATGCTATCTGTACACGAGAGCAATTGTGCGACTTTTAAGGGTTTTATCTATAAGGTTTGGGCTCATCGGGCGAAAGCAGTTAACCTGCCTTTTACCGATGAATTTCTCGTTTTACATTCGTGGCTACGGGCTGGACGCGCGCTGCGCTGTGCAAACGCCCAAGCAAAAATGGTAACAGTAAGACCATCGCCACCATACCACCGATCGCGATCCACTGCATCCACGTCTGAAATTGGGGCAAGTTCGTCCCCAGCAAATTACCAAGCAACACCAGTGAACCTGTCCATACCACTTCGGCGCTGATAATGACGGCCAGCAGTTTGTGCCAAGCCACGCGGGCCATACCGGCTGCGATCAAGGTGGGAATAGTGGCCGGCCAGATCACCAGCTTGGCAAGGAACAGAAACTTGAGCCCATTCGTCTGTACATCCTCTTCCAACTGGGCAATTTGTGGCTGAAAGCGGCGTAGCCAGGGCACACGAGTGGCCAAGCGGTCGAAGTGGCCCAAGCGCCCTAGGCTATACCAGATCGAATCTGCCGTCATGTTACCGAGCGTAGCCGAACCGATCACCAGCCACGGATCGAGAACACCAGCACCGGCCAGCGTAGCCGCCAGCACCGTTACAACAGGCCCTTCCACCGCAACCAGCAGCGCCAACAGGAGATAGCTCCAGTAGTGAATATGGGCGGGATCACCGCCCGTGGTCACGGCTAACCACATTTCTCGGATCAATTCAAGCATAATTGTCCTTACTACGAACCGCGAACGATAGCTATACAATAGCTATATTATATTAGTACGAGGTTAACGGCACGTTAGTTTCACCTCCGCGCGTGATTAGAGGGTAAGCTTGCCACATGTGATCTCAGTTTCAACCGTAGCTTTGGCCAGGTTGAGGTTTAAACGCGGGTTGCTTTCTTTATCACAATAGGGTATAAAACAGAGGCAAGCGGCTGAAAATTTGTGTCGCCAATGGATGCTGAAGTTGCGGTTTTAAGCGATAAGAGAGATCATACCTGGGTTAGGTTATAGGCACCAGGTTAACAATGAACCCTAAGCAGCAAAGTCGTACCCCGTCGTTCAGCATCGAGCGCCGGGGTACAACTTTGCTGGGAACCAGCCTGGTGCATTTTGCTTTGGCGAATTTATCATTTTGGCGAGTATTAAAAGTATTAAAAGGCAACCGAGTTCATGACAAATAACATCCGCGACAGTTTTTTGCTGCGCCGCGATTGGCGGCTGCTTAACAATGGTTCTTTTGGTGCTTGCCCACAGCCAGTTTTTGAAGTCTATCAACGCTGGCAGGCCGAGTTTGAATGGCATCCCGGCCAATTTGTGGGCCGTTGGGCCGAGTTGATGGGTGAGGCGCGGGCGAAATTGGCCGCCTATCTGCACACAGAAAGCAGCCGGCTTGCTTTTGTAACCAATGCAACGATGGGTGTGAATGCCGTTACCCATTCCTTGCGCAGCTGGCTCAAACCTGGCGACGAAGTGCTAACGACC
>JBBRVA010000969.1:0-3044 GCA_038247295.1 Caldilineales bacterium
AGGAAGTCGGGGCCGCTTCCGTAGAAGCGCACCCTCTGGGTGAGGGCACTAAAAACGAGTCGCCGGGTAGCCCCCTGGGCGCGACTTCCTGGTTTCAGCCGCGGGTTTCAACCCGCCCGCGCCAAAGTGTCGGGTCGCTAGTAGAACTTACACAAAATGACAGTTCTTACGCCGGCTTCGCGCCCAGGGGCACCCGCTCAGCCGTCGTACGTCCTATAATCCTGTAGTTTTGGTCACTAATTTAGTCAAGATAAGAACAGGCAAGCCGTTGAATCCAAGAATTAATATAGACTTAGCACAGCTTTGGCCGCGGATAAGGTTTGGCATTGGATTAGTCTTTATCGTCGCCATGCTATCTGCCTGTGGTGATGATACCCCCGCGCCGACGGCGACGCCGATCCTGCCAACACCAACGGCTACTGTGGCGGCTGTACGCGTTGCGCCGACACGGGCACCTACCCCCACCACCGAACCGGGCGTATTGACCGCACGCGTCACGCCCACCGATACCCAACAGACGTTGCCCGTGTTGGCCGCCCATCTAATGCGGGTGCAGGATGTTTTGACGCAGCCAATTCCCGTTTTGCCCCTGGTTGAAGAGCTAGATGACGCCCAACGTCTGGCCCAGGAATTGGCGTTGGCCGATCTGCGCTTTCAAGCCGATCTGCGCGAGCCGAATACGGGCGCCGCGCTGCGCAATGAGATCTTTGGCATCTACCCGCTGCGTGACAGTGACATCACTGCGGCAACTGCAGTGTGCAGCCAGGCGCAGTGCTATCGCGTGGAAATGTATAATTACGCGCGCAACCAGAGCACGATCGCCATGGTCGATGTTACCAATCGGAGTGTGCTGGCCGTCAACGAATTGGCCGAAGCCCAGCCGGATATTCCCCCAGGTCTAACCGAAATTGCGCAGGAAATTGCTGTCCATGCCCCCGAGGTCAGCGCCGCGCTTGGGGTGCAACCGGGCGCGGATGCCGCCGTAATGCCCAATATCAAGACGGCGCTCAACCGTTCGCGCTGCGAACGCTCGCGCCACCTCTGTGTGGCCCCTACCTTTATCCAGGGCGAGCGCGCCTTGTGGGCGATTGTCGATCTGACGGACGGCGTGCTGGTCGGTGTGCGTTGGACCAGCCTGGGGCAAGTGAATGGCACTGCAGTGACCGAAAAGTCTTTACAGAATGAAGTTGTGAGCCAGCGCTATTGCGACGTTAGCACTACCCTAAACCGTGACAATTGGCAGATGGAATATGTGCTGACCAGCTCCGACGGTTTGCGCATTGCCAACGTACGTTTTACCGACCAACCGGTGTTGGAAAGCGCCAAACTAGTCGATTGGCATGTCAGTTATTCGCGCCAGGCCGGTTTTGGTTACAGCGACGCGATTGGTTGTCCGGTCTTCAGCCAAGCGGCGGTGGTGGCCTTTAATGGCCCCAGTGTCGAAGAAATTCGCGAAGGCGAGACAGTGGTTGGTTTTGCGCTTGTGCAAAGTTATAAGAGCGAGGTCTGGCCTGCGCCATGTAACTACTATTATTCGCAGCGCTATGAGTTTTATACGGATGGCCGTTTTCGCGTGGTCGTGGGCAACCATGGCCGTGGCTGTGGCAACGATGGCACCTATCGACCTGTCGTACGCATTGCCTTGGCCGGCGCGCAGACCTTTGCTAGCTGGGACGGCAACGCCTGGATCGATTGGCAGACCGAACAGTGGCAGGGCCCATCCGATGCGGTGACGCCGGAAGGCTATCAATTTCGCGTGTTAGGCGCGGATGGTCAGGGCTATGCACTGGCGCCGGGGCGCGGTCAGTTTGGTGACGGCGGACGCGGCGATAGTCCCTTTGTCTATGTCACCCGTCGGCATACTGAAGCAGGGGCTAATGATGAAGGCGATGCTGACTTGATCACGATTGGCCCGTGCTGCAACAGTGATTATCGCCAGGGACCGGAAAAATTTATCGAACCGGCGCCCGAACCCCTGGCCGCTAGCGAATTGGTGATCTGGTATGTGGCGCAGCTTAAAAATGATGACACGCCTGGCCAGGAATATTGTTGGGCAGACGCCGTGTTGCAAGATGGTATCTATATTCCAAAAGATTACGCCTGTTATGCCGGGCCACTCTTTGTGCCCGTGGGTAAGCCATGAAAAAGACGAAAAACAAAGCCAACCGTACCGTTCAACAACCGACGCCCAAATCAACAGCCGTCCGTTTATCAACACCAAATCCTCCAGTCGCAGCGCGGGAACGGCGTTCCAATCGCTTGGTCTGGCTGAGCGGACTCTGCCTGCTGGTCGTTCTGGCTGTTGGCGCCTTCTACGCTTTGAACAACGGTCTCGCGGCGCCTACACCCACCCCGCTGCCGGCGACGCCAACCGTTGTGCCGACTGCAACTACGGTGCCATTAGTGGTTGGTCCAGCCAATGCCTGTCGGCGGCATCCACGTTTTGCACCCCAGCTGGGCTTTAGCGTTCAAGCCGTATTAGCGACCAACTTTACCGACATCAAGGGCATGGGTTTGTTGGAGCCGGCCACCGAGACAGCAGAGGCACGCTTTTATCAAGACCCCACTTGGGATGATGCTGGCTGGTTGGGCCATCTAACTTTTGATCCTCAGGGGAATGTTTACGTCTTTCCTGCACCCCGCGTTAGCCTTGTGGATAACCCGCCCGAGCGCCAAAATACCATTTACCGTGTGGACACCGACAGCGGCATGATGACAACCTTTATCACGTTGACGGCTGCTGCGCCGCCGTCGCCGGAAAACCCTTTTGGCATCATGGGCATGACTTATGATTGTGATACCGACAGTCTATACGCATCAACCGTTTCCGGATCGACGCGCGCCCAAGAAGTGGGCAAACTGGTGCACATAAATCGTACGACGCGTGAAATCGTGGGTGAATATACGGGGATCGACCCCTATGGCATCGCCATTTACAATCACCCTACTGGCAAACGGCTCTACTTTGGGTTGGCGCGGACGTCCGAAGTTTATTCGCTGGCACTGGATGCCACGGGCGCCTTTGTTGGCGATCCGCAATTGGA
>JBBRVA010000970.1:0-3044 GCA_038247295.1 Caldilineales bacterium
CAATTGTGCATGTGCCGGCGTTGGGCATTCTTTGCGGCGGCCACTTTGGCAGTGACGCCATCCTGCCGCCCATTGCGCCCGGTTCGGACGGCGGTGAAGAGCTGGATACGCTGCGTCTGTTGGCTCGCCTGATCAAACAAAGCCGGTTGCAACTCTACATACCCCGCATCGGTGCGTTGAATAGTAACCCAACCGACGTGATGATGCGGCTGGCGGCCGATGTTGCTTATCTGCACAGCCTGCGTCGTGTCGTACCGGCGCTGGCTGCGCGCGGCGAGACAGTGGCTATGTTGTACCAACTAAGCGAGTCACTGCTGCCGGAGGGACGCCGTTCGGCCCTGTGTCGAGAGGTTCATCTGAAGAATTTGCAGACGTTGTATGCGACTGAACAAGACAGGTCTATTGAGTAAATGGAGATTAGGGATTAGGGATTAGAGATTAATGAGTAACGGAGCCAGGCATCCAATCTCTAATCTCTAATACCCACCTAGACCCCAAACAAACTTACCTGTTCCGGTCGTTCGGGATAGGTTACGCCCATGTGTGCGTAGGCGGCGCGGGTGGCAACGCGCCCGCGCGGGGTGCGGTCCAAAAAGCCGAGTTGGAGCAGATACGGCTCCACTACATCCATAATCGTGTCGCCTTCTTCGCTGATGCTGGCGGCCAGCGTGTCCAGACCAACGGGCCCACCGCCAAATTTGTTGATGATTGCATCCAGCACGCGGCGGTCGAGATCATCCAAACCCAGCCAGTCGATATCGAGCAAGGCCAACCCGGCTTCGGCCACGGGCAGATCAATCCGGCCATCGGCGCGCACTTCGGCAAAGTCACGCACCCGGCGCAGCAAACGTAAGGCCACGCGCGGTGTACCGCGCGCGCGCCGGGCAATTTCCACCGCGCCCAACGGCTCGATCGGCACTTTTAGCATAGCGGCGGCGCGTTCGACAATCTGCTGGATCGCATCCTGCTCATAAAAATCGAAGCGCTCGACCACACCAAACCGGGCGCGCAAGGGCGAAGTCATCAACGCCAAACGGGTCGTTGCGCCAACGATCGTAAACTTGGGCAGGTTGAGGCGAATATTGCGTGCGCTGGGTCCGCTGCCCACGACAAGATCAAGGGCAAAATCTTCCATCGCCGGGTAGAGAATCTCTTCGACCACGCGCCCCAAACGATGGATTTCGTCGATAAAGAGCACATCCCCCTTGCGTAAGTTGGTAAGGATAGCGGCCAGATCACCCGCCTTTTCGACGGCAGGGCCAGCGGTCACCTTCAAATTACTGCCCATTTCGTTGGCTAAAATGTGACTAAGCGTCGTTTTGCCCAATCCCGGTGGCCCATAGAGCAAGACATGATCCAGCGGCTCTTCGCGCTGGCGCGCCGCTTCGACCAAGATCTGAATCTTACCCCGTAAACGGTCTTGGCCGATCATGTCGCGGAGCGTGCGCGGGCGCAGGGCATGGTCGACCTGCTTTTCAACGCCCTGTTCATCACCAGAAATGATCCGTTCGGGTGCTGGCTTACGGTCAAGGGGTGCGTGCCCCGTTATGCTGCGTTCGTCAGTCATTTTTTCCCTATAATTGGTCAAAAAAATTATCTTGTTGCCTGCTGCGTAAGCATCCTTTACCGCAGCGAGCCACTCTTATGGATGAGACAAGATGATCGATTTGTTTGTCAACTGGCAACAGTTGCACGTTTGTTCTATGTTTACCTATTATACCAAATAACTTCACTGGACCGAAACCAAAAGCAGGCATATGCGCGTTTGACCTTTGCTGCAAAAACTGATATAAACGTTGTCTGATTTTTACGTAGTGATCGCCAGGATTCGTTAAGTTTAAACGGTTTATGAGGCGAAACGTCGCCTGAGCCGAGCCTGCCATCGCTACAGCCCCTATTGAAAAGGAGAATATTTATGGCAAATCCAGCGTCGGCTGAGCGCGAGCGCGAAAAGTTGCTGCAAGAACAAGCTCAAGTAACCGATGAGCTGAATCATTTGCGCGAATTGATGCGCACGGAAGTAGATGTCGAACTTGATGAAGGTGATTCTGAAGTATTTGAACGTGAGAAAAATGCGGCCCTGATCGCCGTGCTCGAAATTCGCATGCAAGATATTCAAATGGCCCTCCGGTCAATTGAAAACGGTAGCTATGGCACCTGCGCCCGTTGCGGCAAGCAGATCGAACCGGCGCGCCTGGAAGTGAAGCCAGACGCCACGCTTTGTCTCACTTGCCAACAAGAGATCGAACGGTTAAGCCGGCGCAGCCGCCCCAGTCGCCCCATTCAGTGGTGAAATTATCTGAAAACCAATGGTAGTAGACCCTTGCCCCGCGCCATAACAATAACAACCGGGACGGGGTGCAGAGGTTTTCGGAGTGATCAGAAAAGGAGTCCGCTATCGTGCCTGCAAACGTCTTTCCATCCACCCATCCGCTGACGCACCATAAGCTGACCTTGCTGCGCCGCAAAGAGACCGATCCCAAAAAGTTCCGCGAACTGGTCAGTGAATTAGCGATGATGATGGTCTATGAAGCTACGCAGGATTTGATGCTCAACACGCGCACGGTAGAGACGCCGCTGACCACCATGCAGGGTGTGACGATGGGCGAAAAGATTGGCTTGGTGCCCATTTTACGTGCCGGGCTAGGCATGGTGGAAGGGGCATGGCGGGTGTTGCCCCAGGTGGAAGTCTGGCACCTGGGGCTGTACCGCGATGAAAAAACCCTAAAGCCGGTGGAGTATTACAATAAGCTGCCGACCGACCCGACCGTGCAGCTTTGCCTGGTGCTCGATCCGATGCTGGCAACTGGCGGATCGGCCATTGCCGCGGTGGACGTGTTGAAACGATGGGGTGTGGCGCGCATTAAGTTTGTGGGCCTGATCGCTGCGCCGGAGGGCATTCATGCCTTACACGCCATCCACCCCGATGTTGATGTACACGTGGCGGCGGTCGATGAACGCCTGACAACGGAAGCGGATGGATTTCCCGCCGGCTATATCTGGCCGGGGCTGGGCGATGCCGGCGATCGACAATTTGGCACGGG
>JBBRVA010000971.1:0-3036 GCA_038247295.1 Caldilineales bacterium
ATGAATCGGGCCGGGCGCGGCGAAGGCCACTTTGTGCGCACGATTCACGGCACGGGCGGCAGCCTCGCCATTCCGAGCGACCGCACCGGCCAGCCACTCAAACTGGTGCAGCGCCACAACCTGGCCGACACCGCCGTCCCCGAGCAGGATCTATTAGCCCTGGTCCCCAATTTCGCCCTCGATGAGGTGACTGCCACGCTCTTTGGCGGTGCGCGTCTCAGTTCTTACACGATGGCGTTTGGCGATATCGACGCCAACCTGCTCGGTATCGAACAGGCCGAATTTGTCGAGGCGATTGTCAATGATCGCGCGCCGGAGGTATCGGGTGAAACGGGGTTGCGGGCGTTGGCCCTGATCTTGGGCTTTCTCGAATCCGAACTGTTGGGGCGGGTGGTGGGTATGGATGAACTGTTGACGGCGGATAGTATGCCGCATCAGGCGTTGATTGAACAGGGGAGGATGGCATGACCGCGGCGCGCCCAAAGATTTTATTTGCCTTTAGCCAAAAAGTATGGGACGGTTTTATCGACCCGGCCGAATTAGCGCGCCTAGAAACCTTTGCCCGTTGGACTTGGCTGCCCTGTGAAGGCGGCGGTCACACCTATTTTCAAGCACAGGACGATCCCGCCACGACAGCGTCGGTGCGCGAACAGATCGGCGCGTATGATGCCTTGCTCGTTTGCCACGGCGCACCGCGCATTGATGGCGCACTGCTGGACGCCGCCCCCCAATTGCGCTTGATCGGCGAGTTGGAGGGCGATCGTTTTGCCGGGCGCATTGATTTGGAAGCCGCTTGGGCACGCGGCATTCGCACCGTGGATGTGACCAACGGCTCCTCCTACCCCGTTTCGGAATGGGCGTTGGGCTTGATCCTGGTCTCCATGCGCAACGCCGGCGCCCACTTCCGACGCTTGATTAGTGGCCAGACTGGGCGCGATCCAGATGAACGCGCCAAGATGCCGGGTCGCCTCACCGGCAAACGTGTGGGCCTAATTGGGTGTGGACATATGGGCCGGCGGCTGATCCAACTGCTGCGCCCCTTTGATGTGGAGATTTGGGTCCACGATCCTTATTTGCCGCGCGAGATGGCCGAAGCGTTGGGCTTCCTGCAGACCGCGTTGGATAACGTTCTGACCCAATGTGATGTCGTCGTCTGTTTGGTGCCGCTCACGCCCAAGACGCGCGGCATGTTAGGCGAACGCGAGCTCAACTTGATTCCTTCCGGCGCAGTCTTTATCAACGTCTCGCGCGGCGCCGTCGTCGATTCAGCCGCCCTGATCGCACGCCTCAAACGCGGTGACATCATCGCCGGCCTGGATGTCTTCGACCCCGAGCCAATCCCACCCGACAGCGAAATTTTGCAGCTCACCAACGTCTTCCTCAGCCCGCATGTTGGCGCCCACACCGGTGATCCCTACCGGCCCTTCTTTGCCTTGATGGTCGACGAACTGCACCGTTTCTTCCACGGCCACGAAACCCATTTCGACCTGACGCCGCGCGCCAAGGCCAATCGCGAGGGGCTGGCGCCAGGGTGATCAAGTGATTGTATTGGTAGCGTTTTTGCACATATATGTTTGGGAGAAGATTATATGATGCGCATTCCCACCCACGGGCAACCGACACACCCTGGCGAAATGTTACTGGAAGAGTTTCTCAAGCCATTGGGGATTTCGCAAGTTGAATTGACCAAGTTGATCGGCGTCTCCTATCCGCGCATCAACGAGTTGATCCACAGCAAACGGGGCATGACACCAGACACCGCCTTGCGTCTGGAGCGTCTGTTTGGCATGGAAGCCCAGTTTTGGCTGAATCTCCAACTTGCCTGGGACCTCTATCAAGCCCTCCACTCGCCAGCCGCCCAGCAGATTGAGCAGATTCGGCGGCTGCCCGCGCTTATGACGGAACCGTTACCAGAACGTGCGGTTTGATAGTCGACATTAACGCTCTTCGCCGCGGTCGGACACTGGAATGCCTGGTTTGATGGTATGATTCTAATGACCAAGAATGCCCAATATCCGATCATGACCTTTTTGCGCACGGTGGTGATCGATATGAATCTGCAAATTTTGTCGGTCAATAACCAAGACATTTATAATCTGTCGGATCGCTCGATTCGCGCTGCCAATATTGTGGTGGCTACCCTGCCAATTTTGATTGTCTATCCTTTCTTGCAGCGCTACTTCATTCATGGCATTCGCCTGGGCGCGGTTAAGGGTTGAGCGGGCGCAAACAATGGCAGACCCGTCGCCATTGGCTGAAACGAAGGAGTTCAATTCATGCGTTTTTCAAAAGAAGACAAACAATTTGTGCAAGTGGTAGCCCAGCACCATCAATTAAGCGAAAGCGCGGTAGAAGCACTATTCGTTGCCATTCAAGCAGGGCATGGCACGGCGGCGCAATTTAATCACCCTGAACTGGGTGGCTTGGGGCAGTGGATGGGCGGTGGGATGATTATGCTGGGTGATATGTTTAATCATCGCCTCAAGGCGACCGTCGCCCAAGTTTGCACAGAAATTGCCGATTATTTGGTGGCGCATCCACAACCGGTGAAGGCTGAGCGCCCTTTAACTCGACAAACCCAAAACCAAGTGAAGGAACCATCATCCATGCAATTTAAACCTTTTGCGCCCATGCGGGACATGACATTTTCTGCCCAAGAGGCATGGTGGCCCCAAGAATTCGGCACGCCTACGGCCAGTGGCGCCCAGAATACGCTACAATATGTCTATTTTGCGCAGAAAAAACGGCTGGTCATTCGCCTGGATCAGCGCGTGGCGGTCTACGATACACAAGATCACCAGATCAGCGGTGTCTCTCAGCAACAAGATGCCAAACAAAAGGTTACCTTTCGCAGCCAAAAAGGTGAGCTTTCGCTGAGTGCGCTCAAGAAGCTGCGTGAAGACAAAATCTAGTCAGACAGTCGGGCAGTCGGACAGTCGGGCCGTCAGTTGCGCAGCCCTGAATGATGGTCATGAACAAAATAAACCGGTCATCGAGCGTCGGCTGGAGCGTCGGCTGAGCTTGTCGAAGCCGAAG
>JBBRVA010000972.1:0-3032 GCA_038247295.1 Caldilineales bacterium
TGGTGTGGCCTTGGGCTAATAATTTTAAGATATCGAGCTCGCGTGCGGAGAGCGGTTCGGCCAGGCCGGCATCCAATGGTCGCGCCGGTTGGGTGCGGCGGGCGAATTCGGTGACCACTTTGCGCGTCAGCGCGGGGTCGATCAGCGCGCCGCCGGCCGCCACGCTGCGGATGGCCGCCGCCAGCTCCGCGCCGGAGATAGCCTTGAGCAGATAGCCAAGCGCACCGGCGCGCAAACCCTCGAAGACATATTCATCTTCATCAAAAGTGGTCAGGATAATCACACGGGCGGCTGGCCAGTGAGCGCAGATTTGGCGGGTGGCTTCGACACCATCCATGCCTGGCATCCGCACATCCATCAAGACGACGTCTGGTTGTAGCTCGGCATAGGCTGCCAACGCCTCCTGCCCATTGCCGCCTTCACCGATCACAGTCAAGTCCGGCTCTAATTCCAAAAGTGTGCGCAGCCCGTCGCGCATCAGCCGTTGATCATCAACCAGTAGCACGCGAATGCTTTCGGTCAAGCTGCGTCTCCTTTCAAGCAATGTCTGAAATTCAGTGATCAGTAGACTGTGGCAGAAATAGTGAGTCAGTGGGACAGTCAGTCAGTAAAAACTGTCCCACTGTCCTACTGTTTTACTATCTAACTATTTCCGCCCAATTGGACTAGTGATCAGTTATCAGTGGGTAGACGACAAGATGATCACTGGTCACTGCTTCACCGAGGGGCAGGGGCAGGCGCATCGTCACGTGCGAGCCGCCTTGACGCCCGCGCTTGATCAACAACTCGCCATGCAACTGTTCCGCCCGTTCGCGTAATCCGCGCAGGCTGGCCTGATCGGCGGCTTGGTCGGCAGGGAAACCGCGGCCATCGTCTTCGACGCTCACCTGTACCATTGCTGCGCGCCGACTGATGGAATCTTCCGGCTGCTCTATCAAGTCCAACTGTAGCCAAACATGCTTGGCTTGGGCATGGCGCTGAACATTGGTCAGCATCTCCTGGGCAGCCCGATAGAGGGCGTGATGATGTTCGGGTGGTATTTCGCCAGTGGCTTTGGGCAAGGCAAGCTGGAGAACGATGCCGGTGGCCTGTTGGAAATTGGTTGCCAACTGGGTGAGCGCGGTGGGCAAAGCGAGATCTGCCTCCAAGGGGATCCGCAGCGTGGCAACCGTGCGACGCAACTCGGCCAATCCTTCGATCACCTGTTCGCGCACGGTGCCCACCATGCGCGCTGCTTTGTCTGGATCGCGCGCGATCAAACGTTGCGCGCCTTCTAACTGTACGGCGGCGACCGTCAACCGGTGGCCGAGCGTATCGTGCATTTCGCGGGCCAGGCGGTTGCGTTCTTGGGCGACGGCCAGCTCTTCGCTGCGCACTGTGTACGCTTGTAATTGCGTGTGGGCGGCTTGCAGTTGGCGCAACAAACGTTGGCTCTCGGCGTGAGCCAGTTCGGCGCGCCGTTGCGCGTTCGCCGCCGAGCCGATAAAGATATACCCACAGGTCGTACCCAACCCGATATAAAGACCCGTCCATGCCTGCTCAAAAAGTGAGATCATAATCGCCGTCGTCAGCGCACCCCAGAAGATCACCCATAGATAGCCGGTGCGCGTGGGCAAGATCGCTAAGGCATGCGAGCTAAGCACAAAGAAGAGCACCAAAATGCCATTAAAGGTGGCGTGAAGCAAGACCAACAGCAGCGTGAGCACGGTCAAAAAAGCCAGATGCCAGTGTGGATGCTCGTCAAAGTTGATCAGCCGGACAAACCAACCTTGCATAGCGCCAAAGATGAACATGATGCCTAGCACCGCCCAGCGCCGCATATCATCCGCTGGGTAGCCGTTAAAGAAGATGGCGGTGACAGCAACCAGCGTGGCAATTCCAACGCCGTCAAGCCAGTTCATGCTTGCCCAATTGATTCGCCAGTTGATTCGCCAGTCGATTCGACTAGTACACTTTGGCAATTTTATGGCTGTTTTCATCCCTGTGCCGATAACTCGATTGCACTTTTCTGCACCACGGTTGGCCGATCAGCAAGCTGATCGGCGCCTGCGGTGCGCCGTTGCGCAAATTTGGTTTGATAGTGCTTAATCCAGTAAGCGATGGCCGGTGTGCCAATCAGTGTCGGTGCAATCCAAACTGTCCAGGCAATCGAATCAGGCAGACGTGGCCCCACTTGTTGCACCATCAGCGCCGTGGTCAGCCCAATATATGAGCCGAGCATGCGTTCTATGTGATAATACCACCACCAGTTGCGGTCGGTCGAAGGCTGGCGAAAAGAACGCAAGTCGGTCAGCGCATCTTTGGCGATACCGATGCCAAAGACAATCGGCAAAATCACAAAGACGACAAACATACTGCCATCATTCGGAATCCACAGGGCGGTGATGCCCAATCCAGTGAGCACGCCCCACAGCAGCAATGCCCCACCGGTGATCAAGGCTACCCAGGCCGCGCCGTAGTCGAATCGGGTAGCCCCCACACCGACCCCATTGCGTTTGCGATAGATCACTCGATAACCACTCAACGCGCTGTAAAAGCTAAGGATAGTGACACCAAATAGAAAAATATTGAACCGCCAACTTAGCAAGATCAGCGCCCCCGCGTTGGCGACAAACATGGCCCAGAAGTACACTTTGCCCCAGCGCCGATGGTTCCAGCCACCTTTTTGGGTTGCCATCGCAATCGGGGCAACCACTAGGGCGAGCAGCGCGGCCATTACGTGCGTCACAATTAGCACCGCGTGCAGCGCCGATAAGGGATAGCCAAATAGATTCATTTTCCTTGCCTCCTGTTGAATGAAAGAACACATTTCTATTCAACAGGATAGGCGCGGCCAGGTCATAATGACCAGTGCCGGAAGTCACCTCCGGGGTCACCTTGTCACTGCCCGGCGATGCCAGATTCATGAAGTCATTCTGTAGCTATCTAGCGAAGTTGCTCCTTAGGCCGACAAGTTGTATACACGGATAGGGAAAACACGGATATTTTTACTGGTTTTTATCCGTGTTTTCCCTATCCGTGTATACTAAAAA
>JBBRVA010000973.1:0-3020 GCA_038247295.1 Caldilineales bacterium
CCAACCCGCCGCAGCCGGAAAAATGGGCGCATATTTGATGCTGGTGCGCGGCTCGGCCATCATGCCGGCTACGGCGTCGCGCCAGCGGGCATAATGGGCGGTCTCTTTGTGGCGCGCCGGGTCGTCGGCAGTGCGATAGATCTCTAACAACACAAAGCGCGTCGGGTCATCCTGCTGGATCACATCGAAGCGGACGATGCCAGGTTCTTGTACGCTGTGGCGCGCATTATCGAGCGTAGCCGCTTTGAAGGCCTCGACAGTATCGGGTTGGACATGGACGAAGACGTGGACGATAAGCATAAAGCTTCCTTTTCTCACGCGGTGTTCGGCTGTTTTGGGGTGGAGTATAGCATAGATTGGGGGGTGGGTAAATCTTGTTGGCGAACAAGCAAGAAGAGAAACAGGCTGAAACTTTGTCACACCCCACTCACCACTGGATCATCCATTCAATCACACCCTGGCTGTGATCTACGGCATAGACCGGCCCTATCCTGGCTATGGTATAATCGACCTGTCAATTAACTATATCAACAGGAGCCGTTTGTCATGTCGCAATCATTTTTGCGCTCAATCTTGCGCACGATTCTACTTTTTACGCTCTTTAGCACGTTAGGTGTGCCGGTAGCATTCGCCAGCGAACCGGATGCCACGCATGTAGTGATCGGCGCCGGCACGGCGGCTAGTTGTCAAACGCAAGACGCGGCCAACGCCCTGAGCAGCGCGGTGGCCGCTGGTGGCGCAATTACGTTTAGCTGCGGTGATACGCCGATGATCATGAATGTCAACACTAACGCCACGGATAAGACCGTGACCATCGACGGCGGCGGTCTGGTGGCCCTGAGTGGCGATAATGTGCGCCAGATCTTTCTGGTCTTTGGTAGCGGCAAGCTCACGCTGAACAATATTACGTTGGTGGATGGCGAAGGGTTTGCCGGGGCTGGCGTTTCTGTTTCTACGCCACAGGCCAGCGCGACAATTAACAATGCCTTTCTGATCAGCAATGATGCTGGCACAAGCAACGGCGGCGCCATCTACAATGTTGGTGCGCTGGCAATTACAAATTCCACATTGGGCGCTAACCGCACCACTGGGTTCGGCGGCGCCATTTTTAACAACGGTGGCACCGTGACGATCAGCAACACGACGATTATTAACAACGAAGCCCTGCAAGGCGGCGGGATCTGGCACAGTGAAGGAACCGTCACCGTGGCCAACAGTGCCATCCGCTCTAATCGAGCCAGCGATGACGGTGGTGGTCTACACATTGATGTGGGTACAGTGACGGTTGTCAATAGCACCTTTTATGACAACAGCGCGGCGGGTGGTGGCGGCATTTATATGCGCGGCAACAGCCTGACGATCACCAACAGCACCTTTACCCACAATCGGGCCGATACAGCCGGTGCGCTCTGGAACTTTGCCGGGACAACACGGGTCAAGAATAGCATTTTCAACGACAGTCGCACCACCAATGATTCAGCCAGCAGCCTCAACTGCGATGGGCCAGCGGTGATCTCGGACGGACGTAACATTGTGAGTGACATGACCTGTGTGCCCAACCCGAGTGGCGTGGATGATCTGCTGGGGGTGGACCCTAAACTTGAGCCGGCGATCAATGATAATGGCGGCCCAACGCGCACCTTTATGCTGCTGCCCGATAGTCCAGCGATTGACTATGCCCGCAATTGCCCAGCCACCGATCAGCGCGGTATTGGACGCCCTGTCGGCACCGATTGCGACACCGGGGCAGTCGAATTTGCCCGCTTTAGCTATCTACCATTGGTGTCCGGCAACTGAGACACCATTCAAAAATCCTGCCGCGCAGACCCGATCTAATTCAGAGCTTACCCCAACCACGAACTTTGGGTGGTTGGGGTAAGCTCTGAATTTCCATTATTTTACCTAACCCCTTATGCAATTATTCACGACTTTTTTGCCTCATGCACTTGGCGTTGCCGGCGCGCTATTGATCATTGGGCGCGGCTGGCGTCTGCCAACATTGTCCCTTTTAGCGCTACTTACCCTCTACGCATCCCTCTTTTTGATCGCCGTTGGCCTCACCCCCAACCGTTGGCTGCGCGTCCATGCACCCCCCACCACCAACTCGACCACGAATCCTAGCCTAACGACGGCGGTGATTCTGGGGTTTGGCTATGAAACCGTGGATAACATGATGCGCCCGGGGCCGGCTAATCAGTTCCTGCTCGACTGGGTGCTCCGTGAGCACCCACAGATTAGCACATTACTGGTCCAAGAGGGTGTGCGTGTGGCGATATCGCCCCCACTTTTGCAGGAAAAAATGGTCTACCGGATTCACCGCCACGACCCCACACTCTATGTCGACACGTTGGATGCGGCTTATTGCGCGCTGCATCAACTTCAGCAATTAGAGCAGACCAGCGTCCTGCTTGTTGCGCACGATCTGCAGCTGCAACGGGCAGCCTGGGATTTTGAGCGCGTGCGTCGTCAGCTGTGCGCCACCTGTATCGTGGTGGTTCCTGAGCTGCCCGCAACGCCTTATCCAATTCATTCTGTTCATCGACAAACGCGCTCGGCGTTCGTGTACAAAATTATCGAACTGCTCTACCTGCGCCCACGCGATCTGCTGCGCGCGCTACCCACCCAGTGTAAAGCCCCAGTCGATAACGAGGATCAATCCCACTCCTGACCATAACAATTGGCGCGTAGGCCGTCGACCAGTATAATAGCCATCGTATCGATTTGAAGTACCAGCATGCGATTCAGCTTGACATCTTGTCATAGTTTGTCATCTTGTCATAGTCCGACCAACAGGTCGGCGTCATCCTCTACAACGAGCCATCTGAAGGAGAAACTATGTACCAAACTAACATGTACGAAGGCATGCTCGCCGAGACCATCATGCTGCCAGGCGACCAGGGTGATCTGATCAACGCTTACTGTGCCCGCCCGCTTGGGGCCGGGCCTTTTCCCGCTATGGTCTTGGTCCACCATATGCCCGGTTGGGACGAATGGTATCGGGAAGCGACGCGCAAGTTCGC
>JBBRVA010000974.1:0-3017 GCA_038247295.1 Caldilineales bacterium
CCAGGCCTTACCGTAACCACAACGGCGATGTAAATCTTGCCAGCGTGCTTCGCTCGTCGCAATCTCGATGCTACCGACATCGTAATAACAGGGCAGCCCTTCATGTTGCAGTGAGAGATAGAAATTGGCGGTATATTTCGCCAATTCGGCCATTGTCTTGGAGGCATTGGTCTGGAAGACGAGGCCGGGCGCGTGCGAGGTCGATCCGCCCGCTTCCGGCAGCGACCCCTGGTCGATCACCACGATATTCTTCCAGCCCTTCTGGGCCAGGTGATAGGCAACGCTGCTGCCGACAATGCCGGCGCCGATGATGACGAGGTCGGCGGTGGTTTGCATAAGGCGGTGACTCCTTTGATGTTCAAAATTATTTGCCAATTCACAAGCTTATGAATTGGCTATGCGTTGAGCGATGGCTTCCAGAGCATCAGTTTCGGGGTCAAGGGTGGCGATTCCCTCTTTTTGTGCGGCACGCAAAAGTCGTTTATCACAGCAACAAAGCAGCATGTGGTTCGCTTGTTCATCCAATACTTTTTGCAATTCAAGCGCTGAACGCAAAATGATAGCGTCGGTTGCGTTCATGTTGTGTTCAGCAATTAGATTCATGGCGCTATATAGCAGATCGTCATCTACAGATATTACTGTTACTGCCTCATTTGCTACGATCTCATCCTTCACCTGACTGATAGCTTGAGTGAATAATGCTAACGTTAGGCGACCATCATTTCGTTTACGAACCAGATTCGCAACAATTTCTAACACGCCGATAGCTGAGCAGCCAAGCTGCTCAGGAGGCAGTTGTTCAAAGATGTGATTGACGAATTTTGTGCCTTTTTCGGATGAATAGCGTTTAATCAATGTACTAGTACACTTGGGCGTAAGTAAGACAGTGAATCAGTAGGACAGTAGAACAGTGTTTGTACTGTCTCACTGTCCTACTGATTCACTACTGATTCACCGGAGAATAGTATGGTTATTTCCGCCCAAGTGTACTAGCATCAAAGTAGATCCAGATCAAAATTTATTCCTCGCGCATCGCAATTAGGCTTTGACTTAGCTCATTAGGTGCTAAATCTGCCTTTTGCATTGCTTGCTGCAATGCTTCTGTGCCGATTACGTCATCCTGAATGCCAAGCGTTGACAGCAACGCATTCATCTGTGCTTGCAAGGCCACCTTGTTAGAGCGTAAGCGAGTTGGGATTTTTAGGCGATTAGTTCGTTTAGTCGACGGTCGCTCCAATTGCTTTAAGTGTCGTCGGACCATAGCAATTTCTGCTTCAATGTTACTTAGTTTTTCTGAGAGTTGCCGAACAGTCATTGGTTCCATGCCTGTTTACTCCTTTCCACATAGAGTAAGTGAATTGATTTGGGGCGTTTCCTCAGACTCAAAATGACACTCAACCGCATCTTTGATCATCAGCTTAAGCTCGTCCAGCGTATCGGCTTCGGTAAAAATGGGGTGGCCCAATGCTTTTGCTTCGTAACCACCTTCGGGCGAATCCTGCACGAGAAAAATAACCTCACTATTCATTGGGTAATCTCCTTTCCACACATATTCTACCACAGTGACCGGATCCGTTCGCTCTGTTCGCGTACCCGCTGGGCGCTGGCTTGATCACCATAAATTGTTGTTTGTAAGTTGGGTTGCCGATGCCCGGTGTGGCTCGGCGCGGCCTGTGTCTGGCGCATGGCGTGGCGGCGCACCGCGGTTTCGCTAGTGGGCACCAGGCTGCCATGTTCACCGCTGAAGCCACCCATCGCGCGACCGCGGAAGCGTTCGTGGGTAAAGAGTTCGATGTTGTGGCGCGTCTGCCGGTAGGTGGCGAGGTCGGCCAATATTTCACCGATCACGCTGCCGAATTTGAAGCCGTGACCAGAGCAGGCCGACGCATAGGAAACCTGCGGGTAGTCAGGATGCAGATCGATCAGAAAGTGGCCGTCGGGGGCGTTGGTGAACATGCAACTCTTGAGCGTCATCAGCGGGCCGGCGGCGGCGGGAAAATAGCGCGCGGTTAAATCGCGTAACACCTGCTCGTCTTCGGGCATCACGTCGCGACGCAGTTGCTCGGGCGCACCGCGCTCCTCCAGGTGGTGATATTTGCCAATCTTAAAACCAGGCACGCCATGCACGGGGAAACCATCGGCGCGGCCTTCCGGCACTAGTAAATTGAAAACAGGGAAATTATCTTGCTGAAAGAGTTCGGGTCGTTGCGGTTGAAACCAAGCCAACACTTGCAACTCTGGCACGGCCAGTGCGCGCAAAAAGCCGAGCAGCGTATCATTCCAGGCCCCGGCGGTGATCACCAGTGAATCTGCTTCATAGGTGGCGCGTTCGGTGTAAACACGCACGCCTTCGCCACCCGGCAGCGCCTCCCAGCGCAGCACCGGTTCGCGCCCGTGAATCTCGGCGCCGTGTTTCATCGCCTCGAAACAATAGGCGACGACACACCGCTCCGGCGCCAAAAAGCCACCTTCTGGCTGATAGAGCGCCATAATATCGTGGGGCAATTGATAACCGGGAAAACGTTGCGCCAATTCCAGACCGGTCAGCACGTCGTGGTCGAGTTCATACTCCATTGCCGAACGCAATGCGCCTTTGAAGACCCAACTGTCGGCCGGGCCAATGTCGAGCGAACCGGTGATGTGCAGAAGCTTCTCACCCGCGCGTGCTTCGATATCGCGCCAAAGTTCATAGGCGCGCTTGAGCAGCATCACATAGGAAGGGTGCTCGTAATAGGGCATGCGAATGATGCGTGTGTAGCCTTGATAGGAGCCCATGTCGTGTGGCACGTCAAAGCGTTCCAACCCCAACACGCGCCGTCCGCGGCGGGCGAGATAGTGGGCGGCCGCGCTGCCCATCGTACCCATGCCGATCACGATTGTATTGTAGCGGTTGGTAGAGCTATAGTTCATAGTAATGACCATCCTTGTTGGGGAGATTAGAGATTGGGGATTAGAGATTGTTGATGACGGAACTCACTAATCTACAATCTCTAATCCCCAATCTCATCTACTATTTC
>JBBRVA010000975.1:0-3009 GCA_038247295.1 Caldilineales bacterium
CGCCAGCGAGCCGGCCATAGCATTGTTGTTCGTTTCGATAAAGTTGCCATCGGCAAAGAAGGTCTGCAACGCTTCGGTCAACTCTGGGCCAGTCGCCGTTTTGGGGATCGTCATCTTCCAGGTGCCAACCAGGCTTGGTGCGGCTGGGTGAGCGTTGCTTGTTGCATAGGCGGTTGTGGTCAGCACTGCCAGCAGGCCGATCACGATAAGCAGGGTGTAAATTCGTTTGTTGTGCATACCTTTGTCTCCTAAGTTACTTGAACTGGTTGAAATTTTTCGTCGTCCGCCACCCAGGTAATGCTCCAAGCAGTGCAGTGATTGAAATCACGCGCTACACTTGCGAAACCCACCTGCGTGGGTTAAGTGCGAAACCCACGCAGGTGGGTTTCGCAAGCAGTTGCTGCGACTTTAGTCGCCGGGTGGTTTTGGACATGCGCTCAGGATAGCGGATCTGCGGCGCTAATAGAAGCGAAAATTCCCATAAAATTCCCAAGAAATCCCACGCGTTGTCCGTTGCGCAAAAGCAGGTTTGAATTGATTGGAAGCACTTGCCCTGCAAGGGAGGATAAACCCCATGCCTTATCCAGCCACGCAAAATCCAGCGACACTCACCTTTGGCGCTCTGCTCAAAGCCCTGCGCAAAGCGGGCGGCATGACGCAGCGCGACCTTGCTGCCGCCCTGGGCTATAGCGATTCACAGATCTCCGGCTTAGAAAAAGACCAGCGACCGCCTGATCTCGATGCCGTGCTGCACCGTTTTGTCCCGGCGCTTGGCTTGCAGGATGATCCAGCAACGATTGCGCGCCTGGTCGACCAAGCGGCCGCAGCGCGCGGCGAACGCCCACCGGCGTTGATCGCGTTTCAACGCACAACCCAAGTGGCGATTCAAGCTGAGCTTCGACAGGCTCAGCTAACGGGACAGGCTCAGCTAACGGGACAGGCTCAGCTAACGGGACAGGCAAAACCGCTACCCCTGCCGCCGACCGAGTTGATCGGTCGTAGCACAACCGTCAACCAGCTTTGCAACCGTCTGTTGGGCCACAATGGTCGGCTCTTGACGTTGGTCGGCCCACCGGGGATTGGCAAGACCCGGCTGGCGCTGGCCATCGCCGCCCACCTGCAACACCACTATCCACAAGGGGCCGTTGTTGTGCCACTGGCCGCCATCAGCGACCCAACCTTGATGGCGGCCACCATCCTCACCGCTGTCGGCAGCAGTGATACCAGCCCCAAGCCACCGAAAACCCGGCTGATTGAATTCCTGCGGCGCAAAACCATGCTCTTGGTGCTGGATAACTGCGAACAAATCGTTGATGCTGCGCCGTTGATTGCCGAACTCGTGGCGGAATGTCCAGGGCTTTGCATTTTGGCCACCAGTCGCGAGCGCCTCCATTTGCGCGCGGAGCAACGCTTCAAGGTGCCAGCGCTTGAACTGGCAGCGGCAGTCGAACTTTTTACCCAGCGCGCCCAAGGGGTGGATGCCGACTTTGCCTGCACATCGCACAATCAGCCAATCCTCGAAGCCATTTGCCAACGGCTAGACTGTCTGCCCTTGGCACTAGAGTTGTGTGCAGCCCAGATTGAACTCTTCTCGCCCACCCAGCTTTTGGCCCAGTTGCAAGATCACACCCTTGATCTGCTGGTGGATGGGGCGCGTGATCTTCCGCCCCAGCATCGCACCTTGCGCGCAGCCATCGGGCGCAGTTATGCGTTGTTGAATGACGCGGAACGCCTGCTCTTTCGCAGCCTGGGTGTCTTCGTCGGTGGATTTGACTTGTCGGCAGTGGAGGCGGTGTGGGGAGGAGGGATAGAGATTGGAGATTGGAGATTGACCGACATCTCTAGTCCCCAGTCTCCAGTCGCTATGCTCCACTCTCTTCTCCAATCCCTGATTAGCAAAAGTTTAGTGTATACGGAAACAACATCCACGGGCGAGCCACGTTTTTTGCTGTTAGAGACGATCCGTGAATTTGCGCGGGAACAGATGCGGGTACACAGCGAGGAAGCACTCTGGCGCGAACGCCACTACACCACCTATCTCCAACTCTTCCGCATGGGTGATAGCCACATCCGTGGCCCCAATGCCGTGCCCTGGTTTGCCCGTTTGGAAGTGGAGCAAGATAATCTGCGCGCCGCTATGCAGTGGGTAATCGACGAAGCGCGCTATACGGATGCAGCGTGGTTGGTGGTTGCCGCCAATGGCTTCTGGGAACAGCAAGGATTACAATATGATGCGGGCCGCTGGTTGGCGCAACTGCTGCCACATCGCCACCAGCTAGCCACTGATCTGCACCTGGCGATTTGGATCATCCTCAACGCCTGCTCAGCCCAGATGCCGGAAGCATTCCAACCGCTGAGCCGCTATAACGATGAGGTCTTCGGATTGTTGGAGGATTGTGCCGAGAATCTGCTGCAGTCGGTTGCCTGGTATATGCTCTCCAAGCATTCGGCTGATGTTTCCCAGACAACAACGCTTTTGGAACGGGCGCTTGCTTTTGCGCGTGCTGCGAGTGTCGCACCAGGGCTTGGCCCCGAATTTTGTCTTTTGGCCGACCGCGACTTTGTGCTGGGCGTCGAGCTTTTGGGGTATGCTGGTTATCTGATCGATCAAGGGGACTTTGCCAAAGCGACACTTCTGGCAAGGGAGAATTACACGCTCTTCCAAGCACGTGGCAACCGTTACGAGCAGACGCAAGGTCTTGGTAGATTGGGGCATCTGGCGCTGTTGCAGGGCGATCTTGTCCAGGCCCACAAACTCCTGCACGAGGCACTGACGATCGCGGTGGCGGTCAACTACCAGGAGATGATATGCTCTTGGCAGCCACTCTTTGGTCGTCTTGTCCTCTATAGCGGGGACGCGGCAGAAGCGCGCCGGTTACTATTGGAAAGCCTGGAGCGCTGTCGCGAACAGAAACTCAAGCCTGAGTTAGCGCGCACCTGTACCTATCTGGCCGAAACAGCCCTGTGGACAGCAGAACTAGCCGAGGCCGAACAATGGCTGGCGCAAAG
>JBBRVA010000976.1:0-3003 GCA_038247295.1 Caldilineales bacterium
CTCTGGCCGGAATCGGCCGTGGCGCTGGGTGAGTTAAAAAATCCCCGCGCCATTCGTCTGGCGGCGTGGCTGGAAGAGCGTTGTTATGCACGGGCGCGCCAAATTATTGTCGTCACCCAAGGTATCTATCAGCGTCTGGTGGAACGGGGTATCCCCACTGATAAATTAGCCTTTATTCCGAATGGCGCCAACACCAACCTCTTTCAGCCGCAACCAGAGGCAGCCCAGGCGTTGCGCCAGGAATTAGGGCTAGGCGAGGCCTTTGTTGTGCTCTATGCCGGCATTCACGGCATTGCGCAGGGGCTGGAACTTTTGTTGCAGTGCGCTCGTCGTCTAGAAAATAACCCATCGATTCGCTTTCTATTTGTCGGCGAGGGACCGGTCAAAGCCGATCTCATGGCGCAGGCGCAGCAGATGGGGTTGTCGAATATAATTTTTTATGGCGAAGTCGCGCGCGAACGAGTACCTGCTTTTCTTTCGTTGGCGCGGGTCGCGGTCGTTCCGCTGCGCAAGCTGGATCTATTTGAGGGCGCGCTGCCTTCCAAAATGTTTGACGCTTGGGCATGTGCCTGTCCCACGTTAGTTACGATTGGCGGGGAAGCCAAAGCAGTGCTTGCACAGGCCGCAGCCGGCGTATGGGTTGCGCCAGAAGATGTCGAGGCATTGAGCGCGGCCATTTTGCGCCTGGTCGATGATCCGGCACAGGTGCGGCAAATGGGTGAGAATGGCCGGCGCTTTGTAGCCGAACATTATTCGCGCCAGGCACAGGCGCAACAATTGGAAAAACTGTTGACATCCTTACTTAATCGTTAGACTGTAAAATGGTTTTTGCCTGCTCTATCTGGTAAAGTAAACAAATTGTGCTATACTATCCGGGCGTGTAGATTTGATGGCTGTGCCTGGCTACTTGTACGCGAAAGACGGTTGTTAGACCTTACCTATTTGCGGAATGCCAAGAGGAAATGAACCATGAACAGAGGACAGGTGCTTGAACTGATTCACGACGAGACTGGTAGCCGCTTTGAGCAAATTTTAGAAGAATTGCGTCGCGAGCGAGAGGATCAGAATCGCAAGTGGGAAGACCAGAATCGCAAGTGGGAAGACCAGAATCGCAAGTGGGAAGAAAATCGCTCCATTACCAATCAATTATTACAGTCGATTGAAGAACACAATCACAAGTGGGAAAAAAATCAAGCGGTCACCGATCAATTGTTACTTTCCATTCGCGACCTAAACCGTAAACATGAGGGATCGATTGGCGCATTGGGCGCGCGTTGGGGACTACATAGCGAACAATCGTTTCGTAATGCGTTAAAGGGCATTCTGGATGACTCTTTTGGGATTGAAGTATTTACGATTACCGAATACGATGAAGCGGGTGAAGTGTTTGGTCACCCAGACCAGATCGAACTCGATTTGATTATCAAAAATGGCGACTTGATCCTCTGCGAAATCAAATCATCGATGAGCAAATCTGATCTATACGCCTTTCACCGCAAAGTTCAGTTCTACCAGAAGCACCACGGGCGGCAAGCCACACGCCGCATTGTCATCTCGCCGATGATCGACAAGCGTGCGCAGAAAGTGGCGCAGGAACTGGGCATCGAAACCTATAGCTACGCTGAGGATGTTGCGCTAGATAGCACACCAATGTAATTAGAGAAAAGCTTAAACACCTGCACTATGCCGCCGCGCGGTCCGGCTTCACTAGGGACGCGGGTGTAATTTGTGGATTATAGAAATCTTACAGTTTACTAGAGATGAACGATAGAAGACACTTATGATGGTAAAAACAAAACTCGACCATTGGTGCGAATCGATTATCGAAGCCGGCTGGCTAGCTGCACTGATTGTCGCCCCCATGTTTTTTAATGTCTTTTCCAGTCGTGTTTTTGAACCGGATAAGATTAGTCTGGTGCGCTCGATTGCGTTGGTGATGCTACTGGCCTGGCTGATCAAGCTAGCCAATGGTGGTCTGTTATGGTTACCAGCCTATGAAGGTGGCCCAAACGCGGCCAATCATTTGCCAACTCCGGTAACCGAAAGCAAGCGACCTTTCTGGCGCAACCCCTTTGTGATCCCGGTGCTACTGCTCATCGCGGCTTACTTGCTCAGCACCACCTTTAGCGTGGCGCGTTTTGTCAGTTGGTTTGGCTCTTACCAGCGTTTACAAGGCACCTACTCATTTCTCAGCTATGTGATCATCGCCGCGCTGACGGCAGCGCATCTGCGGCGGCCCGAGCAACTTCGTCGTTTGCAGCATATCATCATTATCACCAGCCTGCCGGTGGCGCTCTATGGCGTCGTTCAGCATTACAAATGGGATCCTTTGCCATGGGGCGGCGATGTAACGGTGCGTGTAGCTGGCAATGCCGGTAATGCGATTTTTCTCGGCGCGTATCTGATTATGGCATTTTTCTTTACGCTAGAGCGCGTCTACAGTAGCCTCGCCTATCTTTCTACCGACACAACCGAGCGCGATACGGATAATCAGGAATTGCCCACCGCGGTCGCCGGTGGGGTTTACCTTTTTATCCTTGTGGTTCAATTGTTGGCCATCTTCTGGACGCAAAGCCGTGGCCCTTGGCTTGGGCTGTTGGTGGGTCTCTATCTTTTTTTCCTCTTTATCTTCAGTGCGTTACGGCCCAGATATCATCGAATTTTAACGACAAGCTGGATTGGGTTGGGTGTGCTGGGCATTGTCGTTTTGGTGTTGATGAACACCACCTCGTTCTTCGACTTTTTACGCCCGATTCCCTATATTGGCCGTTTTGCGCAATTGCTCGACCAGGAAAGCAATACCGCGCAGGTGCGTATCTTGATCTGGCAGGGGGCAGCGGATCTGGCCCAGCCGCATGACCCATTGATCTATCCGGATGGTGAGACCGATGCCATCAACCCCATTCGTCCGCTCGTCGGCTACGGCCCAGAGGCGATGTGGGTAGCCTACAATCCCTTCTATCCACCCAAGCTAGCGCACCACGAAGCGCGCAATGCCAGCCC
>JBBRVA010000977.1:0-2980 GCA_038247295.1 Caldilineales bacterium
TGCCGCCATGGTCGATGGCTACACGCGTATGCAAGCCTTCCGCAAAGTGGTCCTGCCGCAGGCCGTGACTGGCATCGCCGCCACCACCGTCTTCTCGTTGATCTTTGCCTGGAATGAATACGCTTTCGCTTTGATGCTCACCAGTGAAACCGCCCGCACGGCCCCGCCCACCATCCCCACCATCCTTGGCCGCGGCGGCATGGAGTGGGGATCGATCGCCGCCGGTTCGCTGGGCTTCCTGATCCCAGTGGTAATTGTCACCTTCGCCCTGCGCCAGCACCTGCTGCGCGGCGTCACCTTTGGCGCGATCCGGCAATAAAAACAGTTACACAGAGAGCGCAGAGAAGTCACAGAGAACACAGAGATTTTATAGGGAGAAATGGTGGAAGCAAGTGGGCATTTTGCTTTGAATAAGTTGACTGAATTAATTATTGGGGCAGCGATTGAAGTGCATCGGAATTTGGGACCTGGACTATTAGAATCGACTTATGAAGCTTGTTTGGTTTATGAACTGGAACGATTAGGTCTGAAGGTTGAACGCCAGAAAACTTTGCCGATTGTGTACAAGGGAATATTACTTGATCAGGGCTACAGAATCGATTTGCTAATCAACGAACAGGTTATTATCGAACTCAAAGCAGTTGATACAATTTTACCGGTTCACGAAGCCCAGATTCTATCCTACCTAAAACATACTGGCTGCAAAGTCGGTTTACTCTTCAATTTTAATGTGAAACTACTCAAAAATGGTGGCATCCACCGCTTTGTCAAAAACTAAGCGATTGGCATGCACAGCTTTTTCTCTGTGTTCTCTGTGCCTCCTCCGTGCAACTCTGTGAACTGCTTTTTAATTATGGCTCAAATTGAACTAAACCAGGTAGCAAAAAAATTCGGTGATGTGTACGCCGTGCAACCGATGGACTTGACGATTCGGGATGGCGAGTTTGTCGCCCTGCTTGGCCCGTCGGGTTGCGGCAAGACGACGACGCTGCGCATGATCTCCGGGCTGGAGGCGGTGAGCAGCGGGCAAATTTTGATCGACGGCAACGATGTGACGTGGAATCACCCCAGCGCGCGTGACATTGCCTTTGTCTTCCAATTTTTTGCCCTCTACCCGCATATGACCGTGCGTCAGAACATTGCCTTTACGCTCGAAGCGCAGAGCATTCCCAAAGCTGAGGCGGAAAAGCGCGTCAACGATGTGGCCAAACTCTTGCAGATCGAACACTTGATGCGGTTGCGCCCCAAGTCGTTGAGCGGTGGTGATCGGCAACGGGTGACGCTGGCGCGTGCGCTGGTGCGCCGCCCCAAAGCGTTCTTGATGGATGAGCCGCTCGGCGCGCTCGATGCCGATTTCCGGGCCATCATGCGCGCCGAGATCAAGCGGCTGCATCTGGCGCAACATGCAACCACCGTCTACGTAACGCACGATCAAATCGAGGCGATGGCGATGGGCGACCGCATTGTGATCATGTCCAACGCCGCCGTGCAACAAGTGGGCGCGCCAGCGGAGGTCTATTACGACCCGGCCAATCTCTTTGTCGCGCGCTTTATCGGCAGCCCCGGCATGAATCTGCTCGCCGGGCGCTACACCGACGGCGTGGTTCATTTGGCGGGTGGGAATCGGTATCCGGTGCCCGCGGCCTGGCAAGCCAGCTTGAATCAGCACAACCTGGCCAATGGTGATGTCGTCCTTGGTTTTCGCCCCGAAGCGGCCCGCATTAGCCCAGACGGCGCGCTGAAAACAGATGTCTATGCCGATGCCCTGCACGGCGCTTATACGATGTTGCACCTGGCCTTAGACGGCGAACGTGGCGAGGCGATGGCGCACGTACGCGCCGATAAACGTGTCAGCTACCCGATTGGGACGCCGCTGCATTTTGATCTCGACCCACATATGGTTCGTTTTTTTGACCCCAAGACGGAACTAGCACTTACGCAGTAAAGCGATTTTTGATTGACGATTTTTGATTGACGATTTACGAAACAGCTTCGTAAATCGTCAATCAAAAATCGTCAATCCCCTGGAGCAGTCTATGGCTAACGTTGCCCTGAACAATATAACTAAACAATTTAGAAATGTCACTGCCTTGCGCGATGTCTCGTTTGATATCAAAGATGGCGAATTTTTCGTGCTCTTGGGGCCGACCGGAGCCGGCAAGACGACTTCATTGCGCGTGATCGCTGGGTTGGAAAAGCAAGATACCGGTGTTGTGACCTTCGACGGCGAACCTGTGGACGCGCGTTCGCCCGCCGAGCGCGATATCGCCTTCGTCTTCCAGCAATATTCGCTCTATCCGACGATGTCGGTTTATGACAACTTGGCTTTTCCGCTGCGCTCTCCCCTGCGCAAAACGCCGGAAGCGGAGATCAAGCAGCGGGTGACGGGGGCAGCGGAAAAGCTGCGCATCAGCCATCTGTTAGAACGCAAGACGGCCAAACTTTCCGGCGGTGAGATGCAGCGGGTCTCGATTGGGCGTGCCATCGTGCGCAACCCGCGCATCTTCCTGATGGACGAGCCGCTCTCCAACCTGGATGCCAAATTGCGCGAGTCGCTGCGCATTGAATTGGAGCATATCCAAAAGACGCAACATAGCACTACCCTCTACGTAACGCACGACCAAGTCGAGGCGCTGACGTTGGCCGATCGCATCGCCGTGTTACGCCAGGGGCGCATCGTGCAGATCGGTACGCCGCAAGATATCTACGACCGCCCTGCCACCATTTTTGTCGCCCAATCGGTGGGTGCGCCGCGCATCAATCTGCTGCCCGCTTTGTGTGAAAACAATCAAATTTCGATCACCGCTTCCTCGGTTCAGTTGCCATTGCCGGCGACTGGCGAGAGTCTGCCACCGACCTTCACGCTCGGCATTCGTCCAGAAGATGTGCAACCGGCCAGCGACGGCGCGTTTGTCGGCCAAGTTGTGCTGATCGAGCCGCTGGGCGTCGAGACGATTCTGCACCTCAAGAGTGGTGACCA
>JBBRVA010000978.1:0-2974 GCA_038247295.1 Caldilineales bacterium
GGAAAGTAGCGAAACGTGAGAAAACCAAGGGTCAACAAAGCAAGTAATGAAAGTAGTTGTACAGTAAGAACCATTTTACGCTTTCTCCTTTAAGAGTTCCCCTTTATCCTCGCCGGCTCCAAATATGCCGAGCGCCTGCCGATTGGCGATATGGAAGTGGTGCGTAACGCTCCAGCCGAGACGGTGCGCCGTTTCTACGAAACTTGGTATCGCCCGGATCTGATGGCCGTGGTCGCCGTGGGTGATTTTGACGTGGATGAGATCGAGGCGATGATCAAGGAACGCTTCTCCTCACTGCCGGTGCCGGAAAACCCAACCCCACGCACTCCAGTCGAGGTTGTTCCACCCAGCGAACCGCGCACATTGATTATTACCGACCCCGAATATCCCTATGCGATTATTGACATCACGACGCAGCGACCGGCCGAAGCCTTTGCAAGCGCCGCCGATCTACGTCAAAACCTGCTGGTGTCGCTTTCCAACCAGATGCTCAACGCCCGCTTCGATGAGTTGAGCCGTCAGGATGATGCGCCTTTCGTCTATGCCAGCGGCTACGAAAGTGATCTCGTGCGTCCGATAGCAACAACAGGTGTTCAGGCGCAGGTGGCAGAAGATAAATTGCGCGTCGGCATGACGGCCATTGTCACCGAGTTGGAACGGGTGCGCCAGCATGGCTTTACCGATACCGAGCTAGCCCGCGCCAAACAAGAACTGTTGCGCAGCTACGAACAGGCCTATCGCGAACGCGATACGAGCGATAGCGCGATCTATGCCGATGAATATGTGCGCAACTACCTCACGGCCGAAGCCTTCCCCGGCATTGCAGTGGAGTATGCGCTGGCCCAACGCTTCTTGCCAGAAATTACCTTGGCGGAAGTCAACCAGCAGGCTGTTGCACTGGCCGACAACCAGAACCGCGATGTGTTGGTGATTGCGCCCGAGAAAGAAGGGCTGACTTTGCCGACCGCAGACGAATTGACGGCCGTTTTTGCCGAGGTACAAGCCCAAACGATTGAACCCTATGTCGACACCGTAACCGATGCCGAATTGATGGCTGAACCACCCGCGCCGGCGGCGATTGTCAATGAAGAACAAATGGACGATCTGGGTGTCACCGAACTCGAGTTGGAAAATGGCGTGCGCGTGATCCTAAAGCCGACTGACTTCAAACAAGATGAAGTGCTCTTCAGCGCCGCCAGCTCTGGCGGCTCTTCCCTGGTGGCCGACGAAGATTTCGCCGAGGCGACCTATATCAGCAATATCGTTTCTAACAGTGGCGTGGGGGACTTTACCTACAATGAGCTAACCCGCCTCTTGTCCGGCAAGGTAGTCTCAATTAACCCCTACATTGGTGATCTGGAAGAAGGTTTGCAGGGCAGCGCCTCTAATGATGATCTGGAAACCCTCTTCCAACTGATCCATCTCTACGCCACCGCCCCGCGCGTCGATGATGCGGCCTTTGCCTCCTTCCAGGATCAGATCCGCACCTTTTTGCAAAACCGGTCGCTCTCGCCAGACGCGGCTTTTGGCGATGCGATCAATCAGGCGCGCTATGGCGATTCGATTCGCCACCAGGTTATTTCCCTGGAAGAATTAGATACGTTCGATCTGGAGCGAGCCTTTGCCATCTACCAAGACCGCTTTAGTGACATGAGCGACTTCACCTTTGTCTTCGTTGGCAACTTCGATGTGGCGGCGATCAAGACGTTGGCGCAGACCTACCTGGGCACCTTGCCTGGTGGCGGGCGGGAAGAAACCTGGCAGGATGTCACCCCGGATCCGCCAACTGAAACGGTCGAAACGGCGGTCTATCAGGGGCAGGATGAACAGAGCCAAACGTATCTTCAATTTGATGGCTTCATCGAGCCCACGCCGGAAAATGAGATGCGGTTACAATTGCTCGGCCGCGTACTAGACATCCGCCTGCTGAATGAATTGCGCGAGGCACGCAGCGCGGCCTATGCAACCAGCGCCGGTGGTGGTCTCGAGGCGAAGCCGGATGAAACCTATTCGCTCTTTGTCTGGTTCGGCTCGGACCCGCAACGGGTCGACGAATTAGTGGAAGCCACCTTTGCCGAGATTGACGATCTACAGGCGAATGGGCCAACTGCTGACGAAATGAGTAAAGTCAAAGAGCAGGTCCGGCGTGAGCACGAAACCGAGTTGGCGGAGAATAACTTCTGGCTGGCGACGTTGAGCGACTACGCCAGCGATCCCAACGAGGACTTAGCTGGCCGCGTCGACCCCCAAGGTTTGCTCGACGCCGTTAGCGCCGAAGATATTCAGACTGCGGCCCAGGATTATCTGTTGGCTGATCAGTACATCAAGGTTGTTTTATATCCAGCAGCGTATGAAAAATAGAGCCGCTGGATAACGTTCTCTGGTTGTGCTATGGGTGGCAGCTTGCAAAATCTGTCGTTACAACAAAAGATTTGTAATCTGCCACCCATAGGGATGTGAAGTTATATTGCTTGAAACTATCACAGCAAAGTAGCGCCTATCCTATAATGTATCAGCGTTCATTTATAGAATCTCGCACTTAAAATTTGTTATACCTCCGCAGTTTCCTCTCTATCCTCATCTATATCCAAATTTAGTACCGCGGCATGCTTGACAAATCCTCATAATAAAAGTATGATTCAGTCGTTGAATTCAATCATTGAATCCAACGACTGAGTCCTTGTAAAGATGCTTTATGACAGAAGAGAATGCTAACTTTGAAAATGAACTCCAACTGATGGAAGCGTTGGCGTCGGGGGCGGAAACCACGCAGGCCGCTCTGGCCGCCCAGGTAGGTGTGGCCGTGGGTACGGTGAACTGGTATCTGAAACGATGGTCCAAAAAGGGCTACGTGAAGATTAGCCGGATCAACCGTTGGCGGTGGAGCTATCTATTAACGCCAGAAGGCATTGCGCGCAAAGCCTATTTGGCCAGTCAATATGTCGAAGCATCGTTGGGGCTTTACCGGCGGACC
>JBBRVA010000979.1:0-2972 GCA_038247295.1 Caldilineales bacterium
ATAAGCCAGCGCGGGGGCGACGCCGGCGGTCGGCTCGTCGAGCAGTAAAAGTTTGGGTGCACCCATCAAGCTGCGCCCCAATTCCAGCAATTTCATCTGTCCGCCGGAAAGATTGGCGGCCAGGGTGTTTGTCTGTTTGCCCAGTTGCACCTGATCCAATACGCCGCCGGCGCGGCTGGCCAATGTTTGCTCTTGTTGGCGCCACAAATGATGCCAGGGTGCGTAGGTCGGTCGCTCCCCGCGTTGCGCATTTACTGGCAACAGTGCATTGTCCAATGCCGTCATGCGGAAGAAGAGCGAAGGGTCTTGGAAGCTACGTACGAGGCCGCGCTGAAAGATCTGGTCGGCTGTCTGGCGGGTAATATCATGCCCATCGAAGAGGATTTTGCCGCCGCTGGGCTGAACGGTGCCCGCCATCAAGCTCAGCAGGGTCGATTTGCCACTGCCATTCGGGCCAATCAAGCCGATGATCTGGCCTTGGGGCACGCGCAGCGAAACGCCATCAACGGCGCGCAAATTGCCAAAATGTTTGGCTACGTTCTGTAGTTCGAGCATCGCTACTTTGCCACCCCTTCGGCGCCCAACATTTCATGCGCCCGTGTCGTCTGCGTCGGCTCGGGCAGCAAACCCTGGGGCCGATAGCGCAACATCAACAAGAGGATGACGCCGAACAAAATATAGCGCACGTAATTAAATTCCCACTGGAAGCCGAGCATGTTCATGCGAATCGCCGTGATCGCCGTCAGCCGGTCGAGAATGGTGATCAGCAGCGCACCGAGCAACGCACCACGATTGTTGCCCAACCCGCCCAGCACGATCATCACCCACACATCAAGCGTCAACGCCACCACATAATCGTTGGCGCTGGCATAGCCGCTATTAACCACAAAAAAGACGCCGGCCACCCCGGCCAGCGCCGACCCGATAAACATGATCTGGCCGCGGATGCGCGCCACATCTTTGCCCAAGCTGGTGGCCACCGCATCGTTCTCACGCACGGCCTTTAAAAGGCGTCCATAAGGTGAACGCACCAATCGTTCACAATAGAGATAGACCAGCCCGGCCACCGTCAGCACCAACCCAGCAAAAAGGAGCGAGGAAAGCGTCGAATCACGCAGCCAGTGAAAGGGCTGCGCGATGGCCGAAAGCCCATTGTTGCCACAGATGATCGGTTCGTAGCCGCGCACGACGATGCGTACGATCTCGCTGCCCACCAACAAAACCAGGCCCAGATACCATTCTTGCTTCAAACGCAGCGCTGGATAGGAGGCGAGATAGCCGACAAGGCCACCGATCAACGCCGCGATCA
This sequence comes from Caldilineales bacterium, assembly GCA_038247295.1. Lineage (GTDB taxonomy): Bacteria > Chloroflexota > Anaerolineae > Caldilineales > Caldilineaceae > JAPLGZ01. The sequence continues at coordinate 1,310 of JBBRVA010000979.1, forward strand.
GCAGCGTAATCACGAAATTTGTCAGCCCAACCGTGGGCATGGTTTTCATGATCGTCGAGCGCAACTGTAATGCCTGGCCCAGCGTCGAACCGCACGGATCGATGACGGCCTCGCCGGCCAGCAGCGGGAGTAAGCGTGTATACGTCCACCCGGCGGTGTAAGCGCCAATCGATACGAAGAGCGCCTGACCAAAGTTGGGAATGCCGGCCACGCCATATTCCAAATTCAAACTCAGCGCCATGATCGCCGAGATCCCGAAGAAGGTGAGCAGGGCGATGGTGGTGGCAAACAGGTCGATGTTCATAGCATTGAATAATTATAGGGCTTACCAAAATGACTATTCTTACGGCGGCTGAGCGGGCACCCGCTCAGCCGCCGTAAGTCCTAAGTTAACCATTCTTTAAACCTTGCGGGCGTATCAGTAGCACAAAGATAATAATGATAAACGGAATCGCTGGCTTAAAACTGAAATCCAGCCCGGTGTAGTGGTTGAGCACCTGCATGATCACATTTTCCGAAAAGCCGACCAGGTATGCGCCGAGAATCGTACCCGAGAAACTGGTCATGCCGCCCAACACCGTGGCGGCAAAGACGGAAAGAATCGCCAACCAGCCGACCAACGGCTCAACAAAGGTATAGATGCCCCACAGCGCACCGGCGACCCCGGCCAATCCGCCCACCAGCAGCCAAGTCAGATCGTGCACCCGATCGACGGGAATACCGATGATGCGGGCCAGGGTGAGATTATCGGCCAAGGCACGCATATCACGGCCCAGCGCCGTATAATTGAGAATCAGGCTCAGGACAATTACCAGGGCGATGCTTGTCGGCACCACCCAAAAGAAGATGTTGGTCAGGGTGACCCAATCATTTTGCAGCCAGATCGCCTGCGGAACCCCAATGCGCAGATCGAACAACGCGAAGCGCTCGGCCAAGAGAAAAAGGATGTAGCGAATAATTAAGCCAGTGGCAAACGAGGCCAGGATCATCGTATAGGTGGAGGGTTTTTGCTGCGCCAGGGGGCGATAGACCACGCGATGACAGAGCAGGGCGACAATCGCCGCCACCACAAAGGCTAGCCCCAATACGATCAGTGGGTTGGCGGAGAGCCCCAGCGAGACCAGCAGCGCCGTGTACGCACCGACGGTAATCAACTCGGCGTGGGCAAAGTTGGGCAGCTTGATCACGGTTAGCGTCAAGGTAAGGCCGACGGCCATCAGCGCGTACAAGCTACCAGCCTGCAGCGAGCGAATCAGCGAATCGATCAGAAGAGTGGTGGACAAAAGCGGCTTACCTATTCTCGTGAGGCTCGTTGCGCGTGAACTGTTTAGGTCGATTCTTATCCAGATGTAGGGTAGGATTAGGTTCATTATAGCGTTGAACAGATTCAATTACAAACGGAGATGGGGTGCTGGGGGCATCTTTTTATCAACTATCTACAACTTGCTTGCTGCTCTTTCCTGTTGTATAGTGCCCAGAGGCGAACTTCCCACCTTGTTAAACAAAAGATCTGTCACTTTACAGGAGATAACCCTATGCAACGCAAGTTGTGGCTACATGTTGTTGCCATCATAAGTATTTTTCTGATGGCCGCTTGCCAACCCGTCCAGACCCCCGGTGAAGCGGCCGGTCCACAAACCTATACACTGGGCGTCGTCCAGCC
>JBBRVA010000980.1:0-2972 GCA_038247295.1 Caldilineales bacterium
ATCCTTGGCGGCCAGTGTAACCAGAGCCGCCAAGGATGGCGGCGTTCCCAGGCTTGATAGTAACCTCTTTTCCAAATCTAGGGCAAACGCAAAGGAAGTAATACGTGCAATTGCGCATGGAACGCCGGGAAGCGCCAGGCTGGGTCAGCGCTTCAATTCCCTTGTTGGCTGTAGGTGTCACCTTGATCCTGGTAGCTGGCCTGGTCTGGCTGGCGGGGGCAGGGCTGCTAGAAACTTACTTCTATTTCTTTATCAAGCCGCTGCTCAGCCGCACAAGCGTGATCGAGGTACTGGTCAAATCGACGCCACTTTTGTTGACCGGCGCGGCGGTCGCATTTGCTTTTTACGCCGGCTATTGGAATATTGGCGCCGAAGGTCAACTCTACGCTGGGGCAGTGGCCGCGGCTTGGTTGGGCGTTGTATTGGACGGCTGGCCGGCGCTGTTGATCGTGTTGTTGATCATTGTCGGGAGTGCGTTGGCTGGGGCGCTGTGGGCCTTGCCTTCGGCCTGGCTAAAGACGCGGCTCAACGTCGATGAAGTCGTAACCACACTGTTGCTCAACTCGGTGATGCTCTTTTTTGTCAGCGCACTGCTCAACGGACCTTGGCGCGACCCTGTAACGAGTTGGCCACAGTCGCCCGCCATCGTCGCCGCCGCGCAGTTTCCACGTTTGCTCGCCCGCTCGCGTTTGCATCTGGGTTTTCTGTTGGCCATGCTGGCGCTTTTATTTTTGTGGTGGATTACCACGCGTACGAGTTTTGGTTTGCGGATGCGCGCCGTGGGTCGCGGCCGTGAAGCCGCACGTTTTATGGGTGTCCACATTGAAAGCGTCGTCTTTCGGGTAGCCTTGATCAGTGGTGCACTGGCTGGCCTGGCCGGCGCCAGCGAGGTTGCCGGCATCCACTATCATCTGATCGAGGCGATCTCGCCCGGCTATGGCTACTCTGGCATTGTGGCCGCGACACTGGGCGCATTACACCCACTGGGAGTTGGGCTGGCCGCCGTCTTCCTGGGGCTGATTTCGACGGGCGCACAGACCGCCAGCCGGGCCTTAGGCGTGCCTTCCTATTTGGGTGATGTGATCCAGGCTGTGTTGCTGCTGGTGATGCTGGCCATGCTCTTGTTGCGCAGCTATCGGGTGCGTTGGCGCTAATCAACGCTTTCTCTGCCCATGCGCTTTGATTCTACTCAACTCTCGCTTATAATCTGGACAGGTTAACAATATTTAATTTTCAACCCAACAAAGAGGAGATATTGTATGAGAAAGCGCAACCGCTTTTCGCGTGCATTACGCATACCTGGCTTGCTTGTGCTGATCGCGGCCCTGCTTGTGGCCTGCGCAGCACCCGCCGCCGCCCCTGGCGCCCAACCGGCTGATGCTGCCGCCGAACCCGCCGCCACCGAAGCCCCCGCCGCCGAATCTGGCGAAGTCAGCCGCGAAGACACCTTAATCTTCGCCGCCGACCTGACTGATCTGGTGACGCTGGACCCCGCCGTGGCCTATGAATTCAGTGGCATTCAGGGCGAGGGCAGCATCTACGAGACATTGGTCAGCTTCTTGCCCGACCAAGAAGGTGTCCAACCGCTGCTGGCCGAATCCTGGGATGTGCAGGAAGATGGTGAGCAGTATGTGATTACCTTCAAACTCGATCCCGATGCCAAATTTGCCAGCGGCAACCCGGTAACGGCCGAAGATGTGGTCTTCTCGTGGAGTCGCGCCATCGATATCAACAAGTCCCCCGTCTTCCTTTTCACGGACATCGCTCAGGTGACAAAGGAAAACCTGGCCGCGGTGGATGCTCAGACTTTTGAGGTAAAGATTCCCAAGACGGTCAGCCCCCAGGTCTTCCTCAGTGTGATCAGCTTCACGCTCGCCGCCGTAGTAGAGAAGGCCGTGCTGGAACCGAACCTGGGCAGTGACTTTGGCGAAACATGGCTGAATGATAATTCGGCGGGCAGTGGTCCTTATACGCTCGGCGCTTGGGACCGCAGCGTCAGCATTACGCTGGATGCCAACCCCACTTATTGGGGTGAGGCGCCCAAAATGAAGCGCGTGATTATGCAGAATATCCCCGAACTGGCGAACTTGCAGGCGGCGATTGAAACCGGTGATGCCGACATTGTCCAGGACATCGGGCCGGAGCAGAAGGCTGCATTGGAAGGCAACCCCGACATTCAAATCATCACGGCCAACAACACGCAACTTGTCTACCTGGGCATGAATGCGCAAAAGCCGCCTTTGGATAATCCGGATGTGCGTGAAGCCATTCGCTATGCGATCAATTCGGATGAGATCATCACCTTGCTGGGCGGTAATGGCGTACTCGTGCAAGAGATTATTCCGGCTGGCTTCTTGGGCCACACCGGGCAGACACCGTTCAAGCAAGATATCGCCAAAGCCAAAGAATTGCTGGCCGCGGCTGGTGTCGCTGAAGGCACCGAGATCGGGATGTTGGTTCCCAGTGGCGTTGCACCGGGCGGGATCGAGAACTCGATCTTGGCCGCCAAAATTCAATCTGATCTGGCGCTGGCTGGTATTACGCTCAACTTGCAACAACTGGACTTTGCCGAATTGCTCAAGATTTACCGGGCACAGGAAGGCCAGATCGTGTTGGTCTCTTGGGGGCCAGATTTCCCGGATCCAGACGGCAACGTCACCCCCTTCACCAACTATGAAGCCAAGTCGATTGGCTGGCGCAATGGCTGGGACAATCCCGAAATCGCGCAATTGGGCAAAGATGCTGCGTTGGCCGCCACGCCCGAGGAACGCACCCAACTCTATGCCGAATTGACCGAGCGCGTTCTGCACGAAGGACCGTATGCGATTCTCTTCCAACCCACGCGCACCTTTGCTATCCGCACCAACGTGGATGGCTTCAACTTCAACCCGTCGGATACGCCGGGCATCACGTTCGCGTTGATCGGCAAGAAGTAAGTAAGTGGTAAGTGGTAATTGGTGAGCAACGTCAAT
>JBBRVA010000981.1:0-2962 GCA_038247295.1 Caldilineales bacterium
GAAACGCTCTGCCGCTGCAACCCGCTTCAGCGGGTTTCCTATACCAGTGAATTCATTCACCCAATCAGGTGTGCAACGTGAGTTGCCCAGAATTAATCACCAATCAGGCTCTTGGCTTCAGCCACTTTTTCTGTGGCTTTTTCCGCCGAACGCTTGGCAAGCAGCTCACGAATGTGAAAGAGGAAAGCAGAACGAATTAGCTTTTCGTCGGTTAATAAACGCTGTAGGTTGTTGGCATAGGCTTTGCCCCACAACTCATCGAAGAAACAATCGACAAACATTTTGATCTTGCGCTGTGTCTCCGCGCCAACCATGCCCTCGTCGCGAATACGTTCTAGGTATGAATAGATGTCGGTTACGGTTACGCTCCGCATCGTCTCTTTGTCCAATGGTGGTTGCATCCGTTGGGCTTTCTCGAAGCAATGATCCAACGGTGTCATGAGCGAATTTTTAGCTAATGTTTGGCCTTTTAAGTTGCCGTCCCAGGCGAGTTGTGCCAATTTTTGAATGATTTCATTCATCTGTTTTCCTCCTTGTTCAGTTGCAATTAGGCGCAGGTCGTTAGCAATCGACTGTGCCATTTGAATAGTCAGCCATTCTGGATTTTTGGCTTTCTTATCGTTTTTGACGCGCTTCAGCAGGAAACGTTCCGCCACAAAGTAGACGCCCAGTGCGCCATCGTTCAAGCTGCGGATCAATGGAAGCAGTTCATCACCATCACTGCGAATGCCACGGTAGATGTTGTAAAGCGCACCCAACTGCTTTTCAAGCTGTGCGAGAGCCTCATATCCATAGCCGTTTTCTCGCAACAAACTTGTCATGCTTAACGGGATTTCGTCGGTAAAAATCTCAAATTGTGCGGCCTCGTCAGCACTCAAGATCGGTACCGCCGACCGCGTGAGCGTCACCCGACCGCCCACAAAATAGTGCATCGCAATCGCACAGGTAAAGGCATACCAGAAGCGTTCTGTGTCATTATCCCCTGGCGCATTGATCGGCCAAATCAAAAGATTGCCGAGCAGTTCGGGGGCACCGGGTAAAGGCAAACCATTACTATTCGCCGCCGATGCGACCAGTTGCACCCGATCACTGCCCGAAAAGATCTCGCGTAAGGTATCGTCTGTTTTTAGAAAAAGCGCATTGAGCTTTTCATCAGCAAGATAGGTGCTCGCCAATTCTTGCACGGTATCGCGCCACATCCGCAAATAGGCATCGGTGTAAAAAGCATGGGGATAGATGTGAAGATAATAGGTTGTGGCATCATAACCGGGCGCGTAGGTTAGCTTTTCGAGTAAGAACTGCGCTTTAGTCAATGGATCGACATACTTTACCGGATCACCAGGACCTGCCGCCAGGCGATTGCTAAACTGTTGAACTTTGATACTCTTTGCCACGTCGCCCGCGCGCCATAGCTCGCTCGGAAGATTAGTGCTGCCAAAGGCGGACTGTCGATGATTCGTCTTGACGTATTGTTGCAAGTGAGTCACAAGCTCATTGGGCGCTGGTGGTTGAAAGGAGAAGCGCACCTGCTGGCGGACATAATTGTCAAAAACGGGTGTCCAAACGCTTTCAACTTCCTGTTCCCCCATCAATTGCCCACCATCCGCCTCGATGCGTTTGTAGGTTTCATCATAGGGCAAGGTCAAATCACCAGCAAGGACATATGCCCGGTCATAATTTAGATCAAAACAATTGTAAATCTGACGGTCAGTCTCATTGATCTCCAACAAATCATAGAGTCTAAGCCACGGGTCTTTGATTTGCTTCTTCAGATGTTTGCTCAAAAAGATGTAATAAGTACGCACCAATTCGCCCAGGCGCAATTGCGTCTTTGTCGTCGGCAATAACCGTTCCGCCGCTAATCGTGCCCGCACAGCATCGGCTGCTGGTGTATTGTCATTGGCGATGCTTTGGGTGGTGCGCTTACACGCTTTGGTTTCCATATCGTCCAACGCAGTGTAGTTCTTCCGTTGAATGATATTGTCAATTTCCTGCCATAGATCAGCGAATGGAATGCCAAGTTCCAAACACTTCTCATCGACTTTGATGCCTTGATTTCCCGCCTTGACAAAGCTGCGCCATTTGCCGCGCGTCTGTCCTTCCAGAAAGTTCGCCACCATGGCGGCGATCTGCGAGAAATCATCAGTTGTGACTTCAAGTTGCTTGCTCTGTTCTATCAAGTACGCGACCCCATCAGGATAGTAGAGCAGTGGTTGTGCGCCTTTCTTGCGCATTATAAACTCGGCAACTCGGTTATGAATCACATTGCTCAGAATGCCGCGCTGTTCGGCAATCGTATGATAAACAAGTTGATACTGCGTCATGCTAAAGTCGTTGAGATGGCTCAGAAAGGTCTGTTTATGCTGGCGTTCACCCAGCGAATGCGATAAATCAAGCGTATCAAACGCCTTCATTAGTTTGCTTAATTCACGAACGCGCTCGTTGCCCAGCGCAAAACGCTCATTTTGTCGCCGTACATCAAACAACAGGCCGGCATGATGAAAGTGTCCACCATGTGCGCGAATCAACGCGCAGATGTCCTCAATATAATCTCGCCAATCCGCCAAGAACAGATCGGCGCCCAACCGTTCCAATTCAGGGGCAACCTGCTGTGGTGTCGCCTGATCGGCAAAACGCAACGGCTTGTTTTCGCCTGGTATTTTGTTAATGTCATGCGCACTGAGGGCCAACATGACAACCCGTTGCTCAACGACGGAAAGATCGAGAAAATCTGCTAAACGCACGAACGTAAAAACCAGATCGATGACATGCGCGTAAAGCGGCTGCCCTTCTTTATTCCCATATTGAACAAACTTGCGATAACGGGTCAGGCCACCATTAGCGATGTGACGAATATAATCACCCAACACATCGTCTGGCGGCCCCGAAAACTGAAGTTGAATATTTTTCAAATCAAGCGCCATGCTTTCTCCTTTCGTAGTCTAAATTTTCACTATCTTCA
>JBBRVA010000982.1:0-2957 GCA_038247295.1 Caldilineales bacterium
CTACTGATTCACCGGAGAATAGTATGGTTATTTCCGCCCAAGTGTACTAGTATGGTGGTTGATGAGCTTGTCGCCCTCCATCGCGCCGTTTTTGAGAGCGAGAGTATGACCGTCGCTTGGCGCCAGCGCACGCGCCAACACGCCGATTATCAGCCGGAGCTAGACTTGGTGATCGAAGACTCGGCTGGGCAACTGGCGGCCTTTTGCATCGGTTGGTTTACGCCCCGTGGGATCGAGGGGCGGCCGAGTGGACAGATCGAACCAATGGGGGTGCGCGCCGATCTGCGTGCGCACGGGCTAGGACGTGCGATCTTGAGCGAAGCCGTGCGCCGCCTCTACCAACGGGGCGCTGAACACGTGGTGGTCGAGACCGATAATTATCGCAACGCGGCCTTTGCGCTGTATGAAGCGGTTGGTTTTCGCGTCATGAGCGATGTTTTGGTTTTTCGTAAGGATTATACAACTTGATCAACCCTACATCTTATGCCGACATAAACATGCTACTGGGCGAGTTGCTAGCCGGCGTGCAGACCATTCTCGGCAGCCACCTGGTCGGCATCTATCTGGAAGGCTCGCTGGCCAATGGTGATTTTGACGCAAGCAGCGATGTCGATTTTGTCGTGGTCAGCGATAGCGTGATTGGCGAGGAGAGCACACCAGCGATCTTCGCCGCCTTGTATGCCCTGCACGAACAGATTGCGGCGGGAGAGTCGCCGTGGGCGATCCAACTGGAAGGCTCCTATCTGTCGCAACATGCGCTGCGCTGCTATGACCCCGCCGATGCCTTGCATCCCAACCTGGAACGGGGCCCGGGCGAGCGGCTGAAAATGGTGCTCCACGATGAGTCCTGGGTGACGCATCGCCATATTTTACACAAGCACGGCATCACACTGCTCGGCCCGCCGATCCAAACACTAGTTGATCCGGTCACGCCCGCCGCCTTACAGTTGGGGATGCAGGTGATCTTGCAGGGCTGGGTCGCGCCGATGCTGGAAAATCCGGCCCAGATGGCAAGCCCTGGCTACCAATCCTACATCGTGCTCTCGTTGTGCCGCATCCTCTATACCCTGCACCACAGTGCGGTCGTCTCCAAACGGGTGGCCGCGCAGTGGGCGATGGCCACCGTTGCAAAACCGTGGGCAACCCTGATTGCCCACGCCGAGCAGACGCGTTGGAGTGGCGAATGGGCCGCGCCAGCTGATCCGCGGCCAGACACATTGGCCTTTATGCGCTTTGTCCTGGAGGAAAGTCAATCTTTAGGCGGTATCCTAACGTAGTCGCAATTCTTGATCAATCCGCTCTTTCAAAAAGAGCTTGATCAAAGATTGATAGGGAACGTCCCGTTTGTTGGCGATCATCCGTAACTGATCCAGCATCGATTCAGGCAACCGCAGGGAAATAGATTTCGTAGAGGGTTTTAAGTGGGGCAGCACAATCGCCGCAGCATCATCCCAATTGACAAATTCAGTGGAATCATGGGTTGCCCAAAATGTCCGCTCTTCTTCTTCAGTTGGAAAGCTTGGAATAGCTTTATTCCCTTCATCCCAGTCAAAGCCTGTGGCTTTGTAAATATCGTCACGCATAAGAATGTATATTACCAAAATATACATATTTGTCAAGCCTGGAGGCTCAATGATAATCCCCAATCCACCCACCCCAACCTGATTAATCGACGTTCTCCATCAATCCGGTTGGCTACGGCAAGGGGTTGTTATAGACGTAGAACTGGCTGCTGGTACCGGTTCAGGATCGCTACGGGGATCCGCCGCAGAGATGGCAACGGTAGTCGAGAAAGCCGCCAGCCATCGCCAAGAAATTGAATTGTACAATAGCGTGTAAGGAGATAATTTATGCTACACTACATTCAGGTTACAAAATCTCCTATTTATCAGGTACCACAGCCGATCACGGCAAGGAAATTGATCTATGAATTCATCTATGTGTAAGCGCGTACATATCCTATTGGTTGTCGCCATCGCCATGGGACTGGCACCGTGGCGACCGGCCAGCGCCCAAACCAATCAGACCACGCCGGCACGCGAGTGGCTGGTTATGCTATACCAAAATGCCGATGATCCGATCCTAGAGGGTGACATTTTTACCGACCTGAATGAGGCCGAGTGGGTGGGCTCAACCGCGGCGGTGACCATGGTCTCGCAACTGGATCGCTATGATGGTGCATTTGATGGCGATGGCGATTGGACCGGCACCAAGCGCTTTCTGATTGAGCAGGATCGCGATCTGACGACGATTGGTTCGGAAGAGTTGGACGATTTGGGTGAGATCGACAGTGGCTCGCCGGAGGCGTTGGTAGATTTTGCCGTGTGGGCGATGCAGAATTACCCGGCCAAAAAATACGCCCTCATTCTCTCCGATCATGGCGCGGGCTGGGTGGGCGGCTGGAATGACGAAGCACCCGAAGAAGGTAGCTCGCTGACGGTCAACGAAATTGATCAAGCGCTGGCGACTATTTTACAGGAAACCGAGGTGAGCCAATTTGAATTTCTCGGCTTTGACGCTTGCCTTATGAGTGAGGTGGAAGTGCTAGCCGGTATGGCCCCCTACGCCCATTATGCCGTGGCTTCGCAAGAAACCGAACCCGCGTTGGGCTGGGCCTATGCCAAATTTCTGGGTGCGCTAACCACCAAGCCCACTCAATCTGGCGCTGAACTAGCGGGCAATATTGTTAAAACCTATATTGTCAACGACATGATGATTGTCGACAACGAGGCGCGCACCAACTATTTAGCCGCACTCGGCGCCGACGCGATCAGCGCCAAGGCGATGGCGGCGCAGATGAGTGAGGATGTCACCTTGACGTCGGTTGATTTGAGCAAGTTTACACCGCTGATGGCTGCGCTCAATGAATTTGCTTTTGCGCTGACCAGCGCAGATCCGGTCGCCGTTGCCAAGGCGCGCACCTATGCGCAATCCTTTGAATCAGTCTTTGACCCACA
>JBBRVA010000983.1:0-2955 GCA_038247295.1 Caldilineales bacterium
AGCCGACTCGTCGGACATCCAGAAGAGGGCGTGGCGCGCCACTTCGGCGGGGATCAGCAGGCGGCCGGTGGGCGCATAGACCTTCGGCACATTCTGCTCCCAGCCTGCTGGCAACCCTTCGCGTTGTTTGAGCGCGATTTCATTGGGCGTGGTCACCCAGCCAGGATTGAACTGATTGACGCGGATTCGCTCGCCGGCCAGTGCATTGGCCAGGTTGCGCGTCAGGTTGGCCAGCCCCGCTTTGGAGGCAGAGTAGGCCAACAGATTTGGTTCGCCACCCAAGGCATTGACCGAACCAACGTTGAGCACCGTGCCACCACCTTGGGCACGAAAATGAGGCACGGCTTCGCGCAGAATCAGGATCGGCGCCCGCAGGTTGACAGAGATGATACGGTCGAACATGGCGGCGTCGGTTGTCTCCAGACTACTGCGTGTGGTCAGCGCCGCATTGTTGACAACTACATCCAGCCGACCAAAACGTTCCAGTGTCGCTTGGACAAGTTCGCGGCACTTTTCTGGATCGCCAATATCGGCAATCGTATACGCTGCGGCCGCGCCCAGATCCTGGCAAACGGCTTGGGCCAATTCTTCTTCCAAGCCATGCACCATTACCTGTGCGCCTTCGGCCACAGCCAGGCGGGCAATCGCTTCGCCAATCCCCGTGGTTGAGCCGGTGACTAAAACTACTTTGTCTTTGAGGCGCATCAGTTTATCCCTTTGGCGCCAGCCAGGTCTGTTGCTGTGCGGCGTGATAAAGGGCTTCCATCACTGCACTGCGATCCGCCGCTTCGCGCGCCCCGACCAATGGCACACCTGGTTGACCGCCTACCGCATCTAAGAATAATTCAAAGGCATGTGGCCAAGCGGTGGGCAAATCTGTCCACGCCGCCTGCCCGTCAGCACCTTCGACATGGCTGCTCTTAAAGAAAAGCTGATCATTGACCGCGTAGGCATGGCCTTCGGTGCCGCTGACAATCACATTAACCGGATGGGCCACGTCCACCCAACCGGCGGCTAGACTGCCAAGCGCGCCATTTTTGAACTTGAGCAGCCCTTCGCCATATTCATCGCAATCGCCATAGCGCCCAGTCGCCACGTCGATGCTGGCCGTCACGCGATCGACGTCGCCCATTAGCCACATCAGAATGTCGAGCGAATGGGTGCCCAAATCGCCAAACGCGCCAACCCCCGCCTGCTTCGGATCGGTCATCCACAGCCACTGCGGCGTGAACCAATCACCCAGCGAGCCGGAATGACAGTTGCTGTGACGAATGCGCGTAATCTTGCCGAAGCTACCTTTTTGAATCTGCTCGCGCAGATAGAGATGGACCGGGTTGCCGCGCTGGAAGTAACCGGTTTGGAAGAGGACGCCGGCCGCTTCAATCGCGTCGGCCATTTTATAAGCATCAGTGGTACCAATACCCAGCGGTTTTTCGACAAACAGATGTTTATTGGCCGCCGCGGCCGCCAGAACCAACGGTTCATGACGGTCAGTTTCCGAGCAGATGATGACCGCATCGGTCGCGCGATTCGACCAAACTTGGCTCGGATCGGCGACCGTGGTTGTATTTAGTTCCGTTGCCCACTTTTGGGCGCGGTCGGGGTCGTGATCCCAGACGGCAGTGACTTGGACATCGCTACGCGCTTGCAGGCGCTTCACAAAACCAGGTGTATGAATGTGGGCACAGCCAATTAAGGCAACTTGCGTCATAATTTTTCTCCATCAGAATAATTTTGAACCGCAAAGAACGCAAAATCCGCAAAGAAGAACAAAGTCTTCATTCGCTTTTCTTTGCGTCTTAGCATCCTTGCGGCTTTGCGTTAAGCTTTTTACAATCCCGCCAACTGCCAGATTTTATCCATCGCCGCCGCTGTCTCCGCAACCGCCGCTTCGGGTGGAAGTTCGCGCACCCGTGCGCTGAACGGTTCCGATGTGACCGGGCCCTCATAGCCAATGGCGCGCAGGGCATGCAGGAAGCCGACGATATCGAGCACACCGGTTTCGCCGGGCAGGGTTCGCACCTGATCCAACTGCTCGTCGATGGCGAGGCCGGGCGGCGCATCGTTGACATGCACGCTGACAATGTCATCCTTGTGCAGCTTATGCAATTCGTCCATCGTGCCGTGCGAGGTGTAGACATGCCAGATGTCGAGCAGCAGCCCCATGTTGCCGGTGCCAATCGCCGCATCCAGCGCCAACATGCCGTCTAAGCTGTGGACAAAGGTATACTTGCGCGTATCGCGCAACGTTTTGGGGCCGACAAATTCGAGCCCAAAGCGGTGGCCATATTCCTTCAAGATCTCCGCCCCAGGGCGCAGACGAGTGACATGAAAATCGAAGTTGGCCCAGAAGTCGCGCTCGTTGTCACACGGCATAATCCAGGTCGCGCAGCGCAGACAGCCCAGATCGCGCGCTAATGCAGCCTGTTGGGGCAAGGCTTCCAGCCCCTTGCGCCAGGCAGCTTCGTCGCTGCGAAAATCAACCGGAAAACCCCAGGAGCCGGGCAGCACATTCGCACTGCGGAAGAGTTCGCGCACATGGTCAACACCGTGGCTGGCGGCCAGGGTGGCGGCTTCACCGATCGAAAAGTCGATGCCGGCGAAGCCATGATTTTTGGCATATTGAATCGTCTCGGCCAGATCGGCCTTGACGCCAATCGCGCCGGTGTTCAGGTTTTTATACATGATGGTTCCTCACGAATCAAGTTAGAAATTTTTTGGTGGCTTTGGGTAGATAGGGAAACAGGTAGACAAGTATACAAGTAATACGCCATCTCTACCTGTTTCCCTATCTACCTGTTTCCCTATCTACCCCTTAACCCGCGCCACGATGCTGCGTAGCTGGGCTTCAAAGTTGGGATCAGCCGCTTTGAATTCTGTGCCGCTGATCACGAGCGGGGCGCCAAAAACAACGATTTTGGCCCCCATCGCCAGGGTTTCGATGGCCTGCTCTAC
>JBBRVA010000984.1:0-2951 GCA_038247295.1 Caldilineales bacterium
AGCACGCTGTTGCGACAAGAGATTCTGATCGTCGAACATTTATGTAATTTAGACCAGATCCCAACTGGTCCTTTTCGCTTTTATGCCGTACCGGTAAAAATCAAAAGTTTCGGCACCTTTCCCGTGCGCGCGTTTGCGCGAATCGAAGCATAAAACCAACCAGCTATAGGAATGCACAATGAAAATTGACTCCGTTGACTTCTTCTACCTTTCCATGCCAGAGGTGCTCGACATTGGCGATGGCAGCCAAGACGCGCTGTTGGTGCGCGTCAGCGCCGGTGGCCACGTCGGTTGGGGCGAATGCGAGGCGGCGCCACTGCCATCGATCGCCAGCCTGATCTGCCCAATGTCGCACAGCGCATGTAAACCTGTGCAAGCCTCTGTGCTTGGCCAGCGGCTGGACAGCGTGGCCGACATCACCCGCATTGGCAACCTGGTGCGCGCCGAAAGCTTAGATCTGCTGCAAGCCGACCACACCTTGTCAGGCATCGATATGGCGCTGTGGGATTTGCTGGGCAAAAAAGAGCAGGCGCCCGTTTATGCACTGCTTGGTTATACAACGGTCTACCCCAAGACGCCTTATGCTTCTATGCTCTTTGGCGATACGCCACAAGAAACATTGGAAAAGGGACGTAATGCCCGCGCCTTGGGCTATCAGGCGGCCAAGTTTGGTTGGGGGCCAATCGGCCTAGGCAGCGTGCAAGACGATGTCGATCAATTTATGGCCGCGCGTGAAGGACTGGGCGATGACGGTATCCTCCTAATCGACATTGGCACGGTTTGGAAAGATGATTTAATCGCTGCGAGTGGACGAGTTAAGGGGTTGCAAGCTTGCCGGGCCACTTGGCTGGAAGAACCGTTTGTCTCTGGTGCGCTAAAAGAATATGCCCAGTTGGCGGCCCTTTGCGGCGATGTCAAGCTAGCCGGCGGCGAGGGCAGCCACAACTTTCATATGGCGCAACATATGATCGACTATGCCGGCCTCGGCTACGTGCAGATTGATGCTGGGCGCATTGGTGGGATCAGCGTGGCCAAAGCCGTGGCCGACTACGCGCAGACGCGCCAGGTGACTTACGTCAACCATACCTTTACTTCGCATCTGGCGCTTAGTGCATCCTTGCAGCCATTCGCCGGCCTGGCCGCCGATGTGATCGCCGAATATCCAGTGGAGCCGAAAGCGCTGGCGGTGGAGATGACCACCAACCACATTCTGCGCGACGACAATGGTCAGATCCATGTTCCGGATGCGCCGGGTTTGGGCATAACGATCAACCCCGTCGGTCTCCAGCCCTACCTGGTTGATGTGGAGATCCGCGTGCAAGGGAAATTGCTCTACCAGACGCCAAGTTTATAACGAACACATACACAAATAGGACTTTACACCTGTGAAGTTCTGAGGTATAATAGCGCTAGTGAGAGCCGACCTGGAGCACAGGTCGGCGCTTGCTTTGATAGCGCTTTGGTTATGCTGGGATAGACTTTTAATCACCTTTTACTGTTATTCTTTACGCCGCTCACTTGACCAATCTCCAAATATAGCCGGTTTGCCATCGGCCTTGTCCTTCACATTTTGTGACTGCTTTTTCAAGCGCAGCTAACAAAATGCCGTGAGGCAAGGCTAATCGAATTTGGAACGCCTATACGGGTAGAGCATTCGTATGGGAGCTGTACAGCAGTGATATGAAACAAATTGTAGCAAAAATTCGTTCTTTTGTTACATCGTAGCTATTTCCACTCGCATCAGATCCATGCCAATCCATGTGGCCGGCGAAGGTCGCACGCTGTGTAGTAGGCTAATTTATAAGTTTACAAAACATGTCGGGCAAGGTGGATATATATTACCTTGCTACCCATTATACTATTTCGCTCATCGGTGAAAGATGGGCAAACACAACACTTTGCCCACATTTCACCGATGAGTCTATTGTTTTTGCTGGGCCAGATTTGTTGATTGAGCGAACGCCATTTTCACCTGCAACCCGATCCTTTTGAGCACGTTTGACTATCGTTTCGAGAGAGAACAATGAGTAACAACCATCCGATTTATTTGACAGAAGAAGGCCTGCACAAGGTCAAAGAAGAATTAGAATACCTGATCACCGTCCGCCGGCGCGAAGTAGCCCAAATGATCGCAGAAGCCAAAGCCGAGGGTGATATCAGCGAGAATGCTGGCTATGATGAAGCCAAAACCGCCCAAGGTTTCTTGGAAGGCAAGATTCGCGAGCTAGAAAATGTGCTCAAAAAAGCCCAGGTTATCGCCGAAGATGAGACACCGGCCAATGTTATCAATATTGGGCGGACGGTGGTCGTTAGGGAAGATGGCACCGATCTTGAAGAAAGCTATACAATTGTCGGTTCGCTCGAAGCCGATCCGCTGCATGGCCGCGTAAGCAATGAAAGCCCAATGGGCAAGGCGCTGCTCGGCAAGAAAAAGGGCCAAAAAGCAATCGTTGAATCACCGGGCGGTCAGATCGTCTTTAAAATTATCAAAGTCGAGTGAGCGTTCACCACATATAGCTACCCAAACATCAGCCCGCCTGCTTGGCGCACCACCTATAGAAAGAGCGAATTGTGAGTGATTCGTCCCACCCGTTGTTAGATCCGGCAAACCTGACCGATCAAGAGCAGGCCCGCCGGCAAAATCTACAAACGTTGATCGATGCTGGCATTGATCCATATCCAGCGCGGGTTCAACGCACGCATACGATAGCCGAAGCACGCGCTTTACACGAAAGCGGCCAAACTGGACCCGTGAGTATTGTTGGGCGGATCAAGGCGATTCGTGTGATGGGCAAAATCAGCTTCGCCGATTTGGAAGATGGCAGCGGCCACCTACAAGTTGTGATGCGCCGTGATGATCTGCCCGAAGGCTGGTACAACGACATTTGGCGCAAAGCTATCGACTTAGGTGACTTTATTGGCGCGAGCGGGCCACTTTTCGTCACTAAGAG
>JBBRVA010000985.1:0-2946 GCA_038247295.1 Caldilineales bacterium
ACCTCAGCTAGGATGCAGATCAGTCTGTTGAAACTTCCGCACGTATTCGTCGAGTAGCTTTCGGATCATTTTTTGGTAGGACGAATTGTGCGCTTGCGCCTCTTGTTTGAAGAAGTCAACACTGTTTTTGCTCAACGCAATGGTAACTTTGATTACTTCTCCTGCCTCGGCGAGGTCTTGAGGAGAGGGTAAAAAATCAGCCACTCTTTCTCCCATTTGCAGCGGTTCATCGGTGTATTCAGAAATCTTTGTGTTCTTGTTCATGTGATTTTATTCCGACCGCAGCGCATTCGCTGGCTGGGTCTGCCCCATCCGCCAGGCGGGGTAGATGCCGGCCAGCAGCGCGGCGCCGAGGGCGACGGCAAAAGCTTGGAAGAAGGCGGCTGGCTGCATCTGCATCTGCAAACTCCAGCCGAACGAGCGCAGATTGATGATATAAATCAGGATCAGCGCCAACACAAAGCCCATCGGGATTGCAATCAGCCCGGCGCTGGAGCCGATCAGACCGGTTTCGAGCAACGAGAGCCGCCACAATTGGCGGCGGGTCATGCCGGTGGAGCGCAACACGCCGATCTCGCGACTGCGTTCCAGTTGCAAACTCATCAAGGTGCTGAGGATGCCGATAAAGGCGACCAGCGTGGCTAACAATTGCAGTGCCACCGTAATCGAGAAGGTGCGGTCGAAGACTTCTAGCGCGGTCTCACGCGTGTTGCGGTTGGAGCGCACGAGTAGTTCCGTCTGGCCGGCAAAGGCGGCGCGGATCTCGCTGACCTTTTCGTCCAGATCGACGCCGGGTTCGACAAAGAGTGCAATGGCAGAAATGCCATCGTCTGCCCAATACTGGCGGTAGACCGGGTCGTAGATCAAGACGACGTTGTTGACATCAAAATCGATCGAGATGCCGACAATCGGGAAGGTGTGCAAACCTTGATCGGTCTGCAAGGTCAATTCGTCGCCCACGCTCAAGTTGAGCCGGTTTGCCATTGGCTCGTTGATTGTGATACCTCCGGCTTTCAACGCGGCCCAGGTGGCCTGCCAGTCACCCACGGACGCGCGATAGCCGCGTTCTGCGCCAGCTAGATCTTGGCTGATAGCGGCCAGGCGCACGTCGATACCGGCGTCTGGCGCCGGTTGTGGATCATCTGTCAAAAATGCGGTTACACCCACGGATCGGTTGGTCGCCAGATTTGCGATGCCAGGGAATTCTTTCAACCGCGCCACGACGGCTGGGTCAACCGTTGTCAATACCTGGTTGCTGTTCAGCGAAGGGGCTGAAATGAAAATATCGGCCTGGAGCACATCTTCCAGCCATGCTTCTACAGTGGAACGGAAGCTGCCAATCATGACGCCGACGCCGATGATCACACTCACGGCCACCATTAGCGCCGCCACGGCCACGGAGGTGCGGCTAAGCGAGCGGATGACGGTGCGCGGGGCCATACGCCCGATCACGCCGGCATAACGGTTGCTGATGGCTTGCACTACGCTCATTAAGCCCAGGGTCAACAAAGGCGTTAGCAGCGCACCGCCGAGGATGACGGCGAATAAGCCAGCAAAGGCGACGATCAAATTCCAATCCGGAATCAACAGCACCGCCCCAATCAGCAGCAGAATGATCGCACCCGCGCTGACCCAGGGGATGGCCCGGCGTGCCCGTTCTTCCACGTTGCTGCGTTTGAGCGCGCCGGCTGGCGGCACGCTGGTTGCTTCATAGGCGGGAATCGCTGCCCCCAGCAAGGCGGCACAGACGCCAATCACCGCGCCTTTGACCAGCGTAAAAATCGGGATGTCGATCTCGCGCACGGCCACGACGAAGAAGAGATCGTTGATGGTCTGCGTCACCAACTGCACGGCGCCCCGTCCTAACACGACGCCTAGCCCCAGCCCCAGCAGCGTGCCGATCAGGCCGAGCAGCCCGGCTTCGACTAGGATCAAGGCATAGATTTCGCGACGAGTCATGCCCAGCGCGCGCAAACTGCCCAGCACAGGCCGGCGTTGCACGACACTAAAGGTGACGGTGTTGTAGATCAAAAACATGCCGACGACCAGCGCCAACAGGCTAAGGGCAGTTAAATTCAGCCCGAAGGCGGCCGTCATCTCGTTGACCGTGCCGCCGCGCGCGGCGGCGGTTTCAATGCGTACACTGGGCGGCAAAATGGTAGCAATGCGTTGCAGATCGGCTTGCGTATTGGCCTCAGGTATGATCAAATCGATACGGGCCAGCCGCCCCAACTGCCCTAACACTTCTTGCGCGGTCGATATGTCCGTAATCAGCAAGCCTTGCAAGGCGCGCCGACTCAAATCATCGGCTGGAGAGAGCAAACCGATAATTTCTAACTGGGTGGTGCGCCCACCAATCCGAATCGTAATGCTGTCGCCCGTTTGCAGCTTATAGCGCGTGGCCACGTCAGTGCTCAGCAGCATCGTATTGGGCCGCACCATCAAGTCGCCGAGAAAGTTCGTCGTGCCAATCGTGGCATCACCAGCACCCAAGTAGCTGCGAAACGGCGAATCGGCAAAGGGGTCGATACCCAACAGGCGCATCGGCTGGCTGTCTAGTTCCACGGCGGTCACATAACTTTCGACCACCGGCGCGCTGGACCGGTAGCCCAGGTCACGGCGCAAGCTGGTGTAAATTTGCTCATCCAGACCACTAGGGCCGCCGACGATCTGGTGAGTGGCGCGTCCGGTGACGGTCTCGGTGCCTAGGGCAAAGGCACGCGTCGCCGAGCCGTTGGCCAGGTCGATGGCCACGATCATCGCCACGCCAATGGCTACGCCGAGGATTAAGAACAGGCTTTGCAGGGGGCGGCGCCAGGCATAACGCCAGGCGAGGCGCAGTAAAGTTTTGAGCGAAAATTCCGAAGTGGATTTTGTTGGAGAGATTTTTTGGTTTGTCATGGTCATTAACAATTCTCAATTGACCGTTGACAATTGATCATTAAC
>JBBRVA010000986.1:0-2941 GCA_038247295.1 Caldilineales bacterium
ATCACACCATCAACGCCGGCGGCATCTGCCGTGCGCAAAATCGCACCCAGGTTGCCCGGTTTTTCGACGCCCTCGATCACGACTAGAAAGGGCGGCTGGCCCAGGGGCAATTCTGTCAAAGTACGTTGCAGATAAGGGATGACGAGCAGGATGCCATCCCGTTCGCCGCGATAGGCAATTTTGGCAAAGAGTTCTGGCGTCACGGCAAAAAGTTTGGTGCGCTGTTGCTGCTCAAACGTATCCAAGGCAGATAAGATCGCTACGGCATCGGCATCCTGAGCCAGATCTGGACAAACATAAGCTTCCACCGGCACGACGCCGTGGGCAAGCGCATGGCCGACTTCGCGCAACCCTTCGACGATGGTTACGCGTCTGGCATCACGCTCGCTATGTTTGGCCAACTTGATCACATCTTTGATCTGCTGATTTTGCGCGCTGGAAATCTTATTCATGCTTGATGCTGAGTGTTTGGAATACTAATTTGATGATTGACAAGCTGGCTTGTTGGATATATATTTTAGCCATCTACCGAGGAGGTAAAAGATGGCTACAAATACGTCTAGTGATTACGAATATGGCGACAAAGTTCACAAGATCACGGTCACGATCCCGGCTACGCTTCTAGCGCGGATGACAGAATACATCCCCGCTCGCCAGCGCAGTCAATTTATTGTGCGCGCAATTGAAGAGCAACTCGCCATTGAAGAACAATTGGCCGCCTTAGAAGAATCAGCAGGCGCTTGGTCGGACGAAAACCACCCCGACATGTTAACGGAAGCGGACATAGATCAATGGATTCGGAACTTGCGTGGCACTTGGGTGCTGGAAGACCGCATTACGCATGAGTAGATATTTGCTTGACACGGGTCCCGTCATCCAACATTTGCGCGGCCATAAGCCCTCTATCCAACTGATCCAGCGATTGGCAAGTAGTGGCAAATTGTCAATCGCCGCCATGACGCGCATTGAAATACGGGTGGGCATGGTTACGGCAGAGCAATATATCACGCAAAAATTGCTGACACGCTTTACCACCCTCATGTTGGATCGAGCAGTGGCTGATCGGACAGGCGACCTGATCGCCGCCATGCGCCAGCGTGGTACTTCGATTGCTTTGCCGGATGCAATGATTGCGGCCACGGCGCTGGCTAACAATTTAATTCTTGTCACCTATAATCAAGCCCATTTCGTGGGGGTTGGAGGGCTAAGCGTCTACCCACTGTTCGATAGCGATTCGCCCACCTAATCACTCTGCCGACCAACGTGCATACGTGCCACTGGGCAACAGCCGTCCGCTGCTGTCTGGAATTGTCATTTCGCCACATTGCAATTTACCCTCGCGCTCGCCCACCATATCATCTAACTGATTTTGCAAGGTGATCGGCGTAAAGCCTGGCGTGTGGCAACTGTAGAGTACAAAAAGCGCGTCCTTGGCCAAAATCGATTTACAGGCTTCTAACATTGGCACCAAATCATCTTCAATTTTGAATACTTCGCCTTGTGGGCCGCGGCCAAACGAAGGCGGATCCAAAATAATGCCCTGGTAACTGTTGCCGCGCCGCTCCTCACGCCGGACAAACTTAAGCGCATCGTCTACCAACCAGCGGATCGGCCGCTCGTGGAGCCGGCTCAGATGCGTGTTTTTGCGCGCCCAATCGACCACGCCTTTGGCCGCATCTAGATGCACCAAATGCGCGCCGCCTTGGCTGGCCGCCATCGTGCTGCCGCCGGTGTAGGCAAAGAGATTGAGCACATAAAAATTGCGGTCATTCGTGCGCTGCATGCGCCGGCGGATCTTCTGGCGCAGCCATTCCCAATTCTCCACCTGCTCGGGAAACAAGCCCATGTGACCGAAATTAGTCAGCTTGACTTGAAAGACCAGATTATTAAACAGAATTTCAAAGTCGCGCGTCACCTTTTGGCGCCATGTCCACTGGCCGTCGCCTTCGGTTGTGCGTGTATAGACGCCATCGGCCTTCTGCCACTCTTCGGCGGGCAGGCGTTGCCGCCAGATCGCCTGGGGCGCGGGGCGCACCAGGGTATAAGGCCCAATTCGTTCCAGCTTTTGCATGTTGCCCGAATCGAGCAAAGCATATTCGTTGTCGGTTATTCGTTCCATCGTCGCTATCCTACAAAACGCGCCTGGCGCGCAGCTATTGATTCGCTTTAAGATTTGTTAAAAAAGTAGTGTAGCACAACTTTTCGCCAACCCCAAAGAAAAATGATAAGATGGTTTTTAAGGAGATAGGGAAACAAGGAAACAGGGAGTGCTGCTGTCTCAGTGTCAACTCCACTAACGAGGCAAAAGTGAAGCATGGACGAAGATATTACCGCAACGATTCTCACGCTAGAAACGTTGGCCGCCAATGCCTGGCCGGCCCACCAGCGTGAATTATTCGATGGTTGGCAACTGCGCTTTAGCGAAGGCGTTACCCGGCGCGCCAATTCGGTTTGGCCGAATGCGTCAATGGGCGCAGAAGCATTAGGCGAAAAACTGGCGCACGTGGAAGCCTTCTATGCGCGCCACCGTCTGCCGGCGCGTTACCAGATTTCTCCAGCCGCGCAACCCGTTGATCTGGACGCCGTGCTGGCGGAACGCGGCTATCACAGTGTGGCGCGCACCGCCGTCCAAACCGTCGCATTGACGACCATTTTGACACGTACGCCTGGTCTGCGCACCCAGCCGGACTTTGCGGTGGAACTGGCGGAGGAATTTGACGAAGCGTGGTTTGCCGCCTTCTGTGAATTTGAGAGCATCGCCGGTCATAACGCCGTTGTTCTGCGTGCGATCTTGGCATCGATTCGGCCACTTACTGGCTACGCGCTGCTGCACATTGACGGCGCACCCGCCGCCCTCGCCCTCGGTGTGGTCGAGGGTGACTGGCTGGGCATCTTCTGCATGGCGACCGATTCCGCCTTTCGTCGGCGCGGCGCGGCCAGC
>JBBRVA010000987.1:0-2940 GCA_038247295.1 Caldilineales bacterium
GCACCCCATGCATATGTACAAATTTTAAAGGTTTCATGGATAAGGAGGATCATGCCAACTCAAATTCAGAGTGATCAATTTACCAAAGCGTTGTATCTCTTGCTTGATGAGACCTTCGACAACGTACACGGCCTCTTTCTCGACCCCGGCACATCCATGTTCGAAACACTCGCGACGATTTCGGCGGCAGAAGCGTCTATCCCCGTGGGCGGCAAATGCGCCACCCTTGGAGCGCAGGTAAAGCATGTGGCCTTTTATCTGGACGTGCTAGAAAAAAGCGTGCAGACGCAACAATTTGAACCGCAAGACTGGGGCAAGATCTGGCGCGAAACGACCGCCGTCACGCCGGAAGAGTGGGAAACGCTCAAAACCCAGTTGCGTGCGAGCTATGATCGGCTCAAGGCGCTGATCAACGACACAACCGAGTGGCCAAGCGAATATGAAATTGGCGGCGCCATCGCCGCCATCGTGCATACTGCCTATCACCTGGGCGAGATTCGGCAAGCCCTGTGCAGCGTAAAGTGAGCGAGACGGCAATGATAGACGCAACCACAAAAACTCAATATGAAAATTTGTATGTACAAGATGGTGATCTGCGTTATGCGGCGTTGATCTACATGCTACAGGTGACTGAGTCGCGCGTCGATTGGGCGTACGAAGTGTGGGACGACTTGCTGGCTCATTTGCCGCATAAAAATAACCACGTGCGGACGATTGCGGTCCAGATCCTTAGCAACCTGGCCAAGAGCGATAACGCGGGGCGGATGTTGCATGATTTCGCCGCGCTGCTCGCCGTAACCAAGGATGAAAAGTTCGTCACCGCCCGCCACAGCCTGCAAGTGCTGTGGAAAGTGGGCCTCGCTGGCCCCCAACAACAACAGATCGTGCTGGATGGGCTTACCGTTCGCTTCAACGAATGTATGGGAGAGAAGAACGGCACCTTGATCCGCTACGACATCGTTCAAGGGCTGAGGCAGCTCTATGATCAAAATAAAGATGAGCAAGTACGCACGCGGGCATTGGCCTTGATTGCAACGGAGCAGGACGAGAAATACCGCAAAAAGTATGCATCCGTCTGGAAGAGAAAATAAGCTAAATACCCGCAGTCGCAAATTTTGATAATTTTTGAGCGTTACATGCAAAAATCAACAGCAGCATAAACAGGAGGAAGCTATGAGTGGAGTACGCGTATTGGTTGGCACACGCAAAGGTGCATTCATTCTAACAGCGGATGCACAGCGTAAACAGTGGGACATTAGCGGCCCCCACTTTGCCGGCTGGGAAGTTTACCACATCACCGGTTCGGCGGTGGACCCGAATCGGCTCTATGCGTCGCAATCGACTGGCTGGTTTGGGCAGTTGATCCAACGCTCCGACGATGGTGGCCAGACTTGGACGCCGATGGGCAACGAGTTTGTCTACGAAGGCACCCCCGGCACGCACCAGTGGTTCGACGGCACCCAACACCCGTGGGAATTTAAGCGCATCTGGCGGCTCGAACCGTCACTGACTGATCCAGACACGCTCTACGCCGGGGCCGAAGACGCCGCCTTGTTCCGCACCAAAGACGGCGGCAAGACATGGCACGAACTGGCCGGGCTGCGCAGCGTCAAGAGTCACCTCTGGCAGCCGGGCGCGGGTGGCATGTGTTTGCACACGATCGTGCTCGACCCGAACGACGCCAACCGCATTTTTGTCGCCATCTCCGCCGCCGGCGCCTTCCGCACCGACGATGGGGGCGAGACGTGGCTCCCG
Source organism: Caldilineales bacterium (assembly GCA_038247295.1). GTDB lineage: Bacteria > Chloroflexota > Anaerolineae > Caldilineales > Caldilineaceae > JAPLGZ01. Next base: position 1,756 of record JBBRVA010000987.1, read on the forward strand.
ATCAACCGCGGCTTGATCTCGCCCTACGAACTGCCAGATTCCGCAGCCGAGGTTGGCCACTGTGTGCATAGCATTGCGATGCACCCGGCCCGCCCCGATGTGCTCTTTATGCAAAAGCACTGGGACGTGATGCGTAGCGACGATGCCGGTGCGATGTGGCACGAGATCAGCGGCAACTTGCCCAGCGACTTTGGCTTCCCGATTGCCGTGCATGCCCACGAGCCGGAGACCGTTTACGTCGTGCCAATCAAGAGTGACTCCGAGCATTATCCGCCCGATGGCAAACTGCGCGTCTACCGCAGCCGGACTGGTGGCAATGAGTGGGAGGCGCTGACCAACGGTTTGCCGCAAAGTGATTGTTATGTCAACGTGCTGCGCAGCGCCCTGGCCGTCGACGCGCTCGACGCGTGCGGCGTCTACTTTGGCACCACCGGTGGCCAGGTCTACGCCTCGGCCGATGCGGGCGATAGTTGGATGCCGATCGTGCGCGATCTGCCGGCTGTCGTCTCTGTTGCCGTGCAGACCCTGCCATGATTCGCGTCGTGATTCCCCACCATTTGCGGACATTAGCGCGCGCCGGCAAAGAGGTGCAGCTGGCGGTTGCGGGGCCGATTACACAGCGCGCGATTCTAGACGCCCTGGAGGCCCAGTACCCAATGCTGCGCGGGACGATTCGTGATCACAGCACCCAGCAACGGCGCGCGTTCATTCGCTTCTTCGCCTGTGGGCAAGATCTGTCGCATGAGCCGACGGATGTGCCCCTGCCCGACGCCATCGCCACGGGGGCAGAACCTTTCCTGATCATCGGCGCGATGGCCGGCGGTTAGGGTATAAATAAATAAGCCGGTGGGCAAGGGTCCGGGACCCTTGCCCACCGGCTTATTTATGGTGATAGTCGCCAATTCCCACCATCTGTGCTAAACTATGCTGGCAACAATTGACAGCCAGCATGGCCCCACCCCTTGCCCCTGATGGAGGCGTTAATGACCGCAGAACCCCCCTTGCCCGATCCGGCCGCGGATGCTCCGCCGCCCAACGATCTGCCGGCGCGGTTGCAGGCCGCCGGCGTCACCGATCTTGCTTCACTGCAAGCTGCGCTCGAACACGACCCCCTGTTGCGCGCCGCTTTTGAAGCGTATCTCGAAGCCAACCCCCAAGCGCTGACGGCCTTGACGATGAACACGC
>JBBRVA010000988.1:0-2938 GCA_038247295.1 Caldilineales bacterium
GGGTGGCGCCATGCTGCGCTAGAGGCGGATCAAAAGGTAGATATTGGCCATTTTCCGCCAACGCCGCTTCGACTTCGCTGATCGGTGTGCCGGCGCGCGCCGTAATTGTGTATTCGGCTGGCTCATATTCAAGGATGCCAGTGAGCGCGCGCGTATCCAAATAAGTGGTGGACCGTGGCGCGCTAGCCAGCCCAGGCTTGCTGCGATTGCCATGCGCCAAGCAATGTGAAGTCCCACTCACCGCACTTTGCACATCCTCAATACTGTTCGGTGTTACGGTATCGATCCAGTTCGTCATGAACGCGAAATTACTCCCTGTTTCTCAAGCGGATGAGGGCCGTGCATATGCAGCGCTGGCGCTTGGCCGCCGGGCAGTTTTTTGCCGCGATTGGCCAATGCTTGCGGATCAATCGCCTGGCGCAAACTGTCCATCACCTGCAAATCGGTCGCGCTGAACATGTCGGCCATATATTGCAGCTTTTCCATGCCCACGCCATGTTCGCCCGTAATCGATCCGCCCAAGTCGATACACATGTGTAAAATTTTACCGGCCAGCTCCTCGGCGCGTTCAAGCGCACCGGGTTCACTGCCATTGTATAAGATCAGTGGGTGCAGATTGCCGTCGCCGGCGTGGAAAACATTCGCCACGCGAATCGAGTACGCCTCGCTTAGCCGTTTGATAATGCCCAGGGCCTGGCCCAATTTGCTGCGCGGCACCACACCATCTTGCACAATGTAGTCTGGACTGAGGCGACCGACCGCGGAAAAGGCACTTTTGCGCCCCTTCCAGATCCGCATCCGCTCAGCTTCATCCTGAGCTACGCGCACTTCGTACGGCTCGGTCTGCTCGATTACTTGTAAAAGGTGGGCAAACTCCGCCGCCACCTGGATGTCTTCACCCTCCAATTCGACAATCAACAAACCCGCCGCATCCATTGGATAGCCGGCGTGTACCGCCGCTTCCGCCGCCTGGATCGCCAGATTGTCCATGATCTCCATTGCCCCGGGCAAGAGACCCGAAGCCACGACTTCAGCGACCGCATCGCCGGCAGCTTCCAGGCTACTGTAGGCGGCGAGCACCGTACGATAGACCGCTGGCTTGGGCAACAGACGCAGCGTAATTTCGAGCGCAATACCAAAGAGTCCCTCGGAGCCCACAAAAAAACCAGTCAGATCTGGCCCGATATGCTCCAAACTTTCGCTGCCCAGGTGCACCACTTCGCCGTCGGGAAGCACCGCTTTGATGCCCAACACATGGTTGGCCGTCATGCCGTACTTCAGGCAGTGCGCCCCGCCCGAGTTAAAGGCCACATTGCCGCCGATCGTGCAGATCAACTGGCTGGAGGGATCCGGTGCATAGTAGAGACCGTGGGGCGTGGCGGCGCGTGTGACATCCAAATTTACCACGCCTGGTTCAACCACAGCGATACGGGCCTGGGCGTCCAGTCGTAAAATGCGATTGAGCCGATTCAGGGCAATCACAATCCCATCCTGGATCGGCAAGGAACCACCGGAGAGACTGGTGCCGCTGCCGCGCGCCACAAAGGGGACGCAATGGCGATGGCAGAGCCGCACCGTCTCGATCACCTCTTCCTGGCTTTCCACCAAAACCACCGCCGCCGGCCGGGCGTGGAAGGCCGTCAATGCGTCGGATTCATAGGGCGCCAATTGCGCCCGTTGTTGTAACAGTCGCTTCGGCGGGAAGAGGCGAGCTAGATCAGTTAGGATTGGGTGGGTAGGCATAATTTGGTCTCGGTTCAGCCGTATGCAGGCGAAGAATACAATTTTTTGCTTTTCTTTGCGTTCTTTGACGTTCGGCGAGAGTTCGGCTGAGCTCACTCGAAGCCTCAGTCGAGCTGCGGCTTGGCGTGCGATAGTTCTCCGCTGGCGTAAAACTTGCTCGGTTTAGGCGGGATCGAAGCTTGAGCTAGCGTGAGTAAAATTGTAACGTAGAGGATAGGGCGGCGTCAATTCACTTTAATACGCTCGCTGCCTTATTTGTTACTCCATAGAAAATCGATTACAGTAAGTGGTAACACGCCATACAAATCACGTTTAAGGAGCTATCCACATGACCGAACTTGTCCGCATCGATGTCTGGTCCGACTTTGTTTGACCGTGGTGTTACCTCGTGGCCGCCAGTTTGGCTCGGCTCGAAGCATCACACCCGGTAGAGATCCACTGGCGTTCGTACGAACTACGTCCCAAAGGCTCTCCCCCCATTTCACCTGAATACCGTGCGCGGATCGATGCTGGGCGACCCCGGCTCTATGCCATTGCGCGCGATCAATATGGCTTGGAACTACAGCAAGGCCCATTTGGTATCGACAGCCGCCCAGTGCTGATCGGCGCTAAATTTGCCGAAGCGATGGGCGTCGGCCCGGCGTATCATGCCGCCGTAATGCAGGCTTATTGGCAAGAAGGTAAAAATATTGGCGAGATTGAGGTGCTGGCCGATATTGCCTTGGCCATCGGGTTGCGACGGATGGAATTTATGGATGCGCTGGACAGCGCCCATCTAGAACAGGCCGTACTCGACGATATTGCCTTGGCCAACGAATATGGTATCAATGGTGTGCCGGCGCTGATCTTTATCGATAAATACCTGGTTTCCGGCGCGCAACCGTATGATGTGTTGGTGAAAGCGGTGGAGCAGGTAGCGCAAGAATTAGGTGAGTCTTCGCTAGATAGGTAAACAAGTAAATAGGTAGACAGAGGATGTCTACCTGTTTACCAAACTCTGTTAATTCGCTGTTGTCGATTTAACTTCTATGATTGGGCTGCCTATTTTCCCAGCATATCCAAGATTTCTTGTACATTTGTAAACTTCACTCGTGGTTTGCCCTGCGCATTGCCCTTTGTTACTTCGATCTTATCGATCATGCGCCACTCTTCGATCGTGACAAAGGGTAAATTGCGCGCCGCCAACAACCGATCA
>JBBRVA010000989.1:0-2932 GCA_038247295.1 Caldilineales bacterium
GCCACCATTTCCAGCAGCGTTTTACGGAATTTTTCCACTCGCTCACTGCTAGTCGTTATCTCCATACCTGGCGCAGCCTTCGTGGTGCAGGACGCAACCGGGTTTTTAGAACCTTTCTGCTCGACCACACAGAGACGACAGGCACCAAAGGGTTGCAAGCGTGGGTCATAGCAGAGCGTGGGCACAAATTTGCCCAGGCGCGTCGCAATTTCGTAGACGGTTTCACCAGGTGTGAACGTAGTCGGTTCGCCGTCGAGGATGAAGGGTGCTTGATTGTTCTGGTCCATCAAAATCTCCGTGTCAGCTACTAGTTGTTGAGATCAGAAACGATCAAGCTGGCTGGATTTCGAGCCGCTGTAACATTCGGGCCTGGATCGAGTCTAGCAGCGAATCTCGAATAAATGTACTGGCATTTAGGATTTCAATGCCAATCATTTCACCTTTATGATTTAGTTCCACGGTGATATTTGGGCTAAGTTCGATGCTACTTCGCTCTGGTTCATCTGTAATTGCCAGATGTAATATATCTTCTTGCTCAAAATAGAGCATGCGTGTCTTATTCATTGCTAAATCTCCCAGTTTTCAGCCGCATATTAATCTGTTGACGCGTTGTTATATGAACAGTGATCGGGGTAATCGTACCCTTGTCCTCCTCATAAGGTAGTATAACAAGTTCGTTATCGTAGTGACCCACTACCACCGCGCGCCCAGTTTCGTTGTCATGATATCGTTCTATAGAATATTTCACAATATCCTCAAGTTTGGCAAGATCGAAGCCTCGCAAGCTTACTCTGTAAAGCATATAGTCTGTCCATACTAGCATAAAGTCAAGATTCCATGCTGTGCGCTTGCGTCAACGACCTTCTTAATGCTTGACATGTAATTCCACCTGCTCGGGGAAATAGCGCACCAGGCTTTCCACGACCAGCGGCGCGGCCATGCCCAACCCGCACGCGCTGACCGCTTTCATGGTCTGGCTGATATCGTTGACTTCGGCCAACCAGATTTCTAACTCCTTGGGGCCGCCGCCATCCAAGCGCTCCATCAGCCGCTGGGTGCCGATCCGGCAGGGGAAACACTTGCCGCATGATTCGTGGGCAAAGAATTCCATCGCATTGTGCGCTACTTCAACCATCGCCCGGCTGTCGTCGAAGGCAATGATGCCAGCGGCACCCAGCATCGAACCTTTGCTGCGGATGCTTGGCTCGTCCAGCGTTGCCGTTTGCATATCTTCGCCAGACAAAAAGCCACCAGAGAGACCGGCCATCGTCACTGCTTGCAGCGACCGACCAGGCAGGGGACCACCAGCCCAATCATAGAGCAAGGTGCGCAACGGTAGGCCAAACGGTACTTCGTAGTTGCCCGGCCGTTGCACATCGCCCGATAAACTGATCACCTTTGTGCCGGCATTGCCATTCAAGCCCAGCCCCGCATACCAATCCGCATCATGGCGCATAATCTGCGCGGCCGAGGCCAGGGTCTCGACATTATTAACCGCCGTGGGCAGATTTTCAAAGCCATGCGTCACTGGGAAAGGGGGACGGTTGCGCGGGAAAGGGTGATTACCTTCGAGGCTTTTCAAGTGTGAGCCTTCTTCGCCGCAATTATAAGCGCCCGCACCGCGGCGAATGTACAGATCAAAGTGGAAGTCCGCGCCCAAAATATTGGCGCCCAACCAGCCGCCAGCCGTTGCTTCGTCAATGGCCTGTTGCAAGGTTTGGGCAATCTCTGGATATTCGTAGCGCAGATAGATAAAACCGCGCGTCGCACCGGTCGCGTAGGCCGCAATTGTCATGCCTTCGATCACCGCGAAGGGATCATGATCCAGAATCGCCCGATCTTTAAAGCAGCCGGGTTCGCCTTCATCGGCGTTGCAGACGATGGTTTTGGGCTGGCCTCCTGCTTCGGCTACGGCCTTCCACTTGAGCCCAGTGGGGAAACCGGCGCCGCCGCGGCCGGCCAGTTTGCTCTGGCGGATAAATTCGACCACATCGGCTGGTGTCATCGTTCGTATGGCACGCTGCAACCCTTCGTAGCCGCCGCTGCGTTGATAACCGACTAATGTATTGCGCCCTGGCTCGCGAATCGCAGCAAAGACACACTCTTCAATGCCGCCTGGATTGGGTGGCGGCAATAAGGTTGTTTTGTGGGTTAAAGTGGCGACGTTTGTGCCGATCAAGACATGGTGGCCTTGTAAGACCGGCACGGGTTCATCACAACGGCCGGCGCAGGGCATGGCCGTCGCGCCTTGATCCGCCAACGCGGCCAACAGTTCTTTGCCCCCGCGCAGGCAGCAGACTGGCCCGGTACAGACGCGTGGTGCTTGCAATCCTTCCGGTTGGCGCGTAAAGTGGTGATAAAAGGTGATCGTGCCGTACAAGTCGGCCACAGGGATGCGCAGCCCTTGCGCAATCGCGACAATGGCTGCCTCGGCCAGATAGCCATCGCGGTCATGAAAGGCGTGGAGGAGCGGCAGCAACGGCGCCGGTTGGGTGCGCCAACGGGCGATCAATTCTTGGTCGGTGGGCAACGCCATAAGAGAGTTCCAAAGCTGAAATAAAACTGAAATATCAGACGCGAGTCGGATGCTTTTCTGTCTGACCGGAGACTTTGATCAGAAATTATCCTGGATCAGCGACCAAATGTCAATTTGTGCGCCTACGCTACTACCTTGCCCTTGCTCTTTCCTAAGCTTAAACAACCTATGAAACAAATTTTAGAGTTGTTCCTAATTAAATCCAAGTGTACCGACACTGTCATTCTGGGCCCATTGGGACCAGAATGACAGTGTCGGTACACTTGGGCGTAAGTAAGACAGTGAATCAGTAGGACAGTAGAACAGTGTTTGTACTGTCTCACTGTCCTACTGATTCACTACTGATTCACCGGAGAATAGTATGGTTATTTCCGCCCAAGTGTACCGACACTGTCA
>JBBRVA010000990.1:0-2931 GCA_038247295.1 Caldilineales bacterium
ATCCATACAACAACGGATACAGATAGAAACGGATACAGATAGAAACGGATACAGATAGAAACGGATACAGATAGAAACGGATACAGATAGAAACGGATACAGATAGAAACGGATACAGATAGAAACGGATACAACAGTCGTCAGGCTGGGTAGTATCCGATCCTGTCTGAATCCGTTGTTGTATTGAGTTTCGTGAAATGCGGCACAGTCTAACCCAAACGGCAGGAAAACAAAATGAAAATTACCAGCGTCAAAACCTACTTGATTGATCCGGGCGTTTCTAAAAACTGGCTCTTTGTCAAAGTCGAAACCGACAGTGGTCTCTACGGCTGGGGCGAAGCTTACACCCAACTTGACCGCGACCGCGCGATCGAGACCTATCTGCAACAATTGGGTCGCTACTTGATTGGGCGCAACCCCTTTGACATCAAACATTTTACCTACATGGCCTACACCGATTTTGCCGGCAAGCGCGGCTCGATGGACCTCTATTGCGCCATCAGCAGTTTGGAGCAAGCGTTGTGGGATATTGCCGGCAAAGCGGCTAATCAACCGGTCTACAATCTGTTGGGCGGTGCGTTTCGCAGCAAGGTGCGTGTCTATGCCAACGGCTGGGGCGGGGGCGGCACACCAGACCAAGCAGCAGAACAGGCGGCGGCGGTCGTGAAGAAAGGGTTTACCGCGCTCAAGTTCGACCCCTTTCCCGGCCCCTGGCGCACGCACATCAGCCGCAAAGATGAAGAAGCGGCGGTAGCCAAGGTCCAGGCCGTGCGTGAAGCAGTAGGGCCGGATGTAGAGATTTTGGTCGAGGTCCACCGGCGCTTAGCGCCCCTCCATGCCATCCGCGTCGCGCGCGCAATGGAGCCGTACGCGCCGTTCTGGTACGAAGAACCGGTCTCCGTGCGCGATCTAAATGGGCTGGTGCAGGCCAAGCAGAACATCAACCTGCCCGTTGTCACCGGCGAGGAGATCTACACCAAGGCCGAGTTTCAAGAGGTCTTGGAACGCCGCGCCGCCGACATCATCAACCCCGACGTGTGCAACTGCGGTGGCATCCTGGAACTGCGCGAAATCGCGGCGATGGCGGAGCCGGTCCACATTGCCGTTGCGCCGCATAATTACAACAGCACTACCTTGGGGCTAGCCGCCACCCTGCACGCGGTGGCCGGCATGCCCAACTTTTTGATCACCGAGTACTTTGTCAATTTTGAGGCGATGGGCAATGAACTGGCCTTAATCCCCTTCAAAGTCGAAAACAGCTATATCGAGCTACCCACCGCGCCCGGTCTAGGCATTGATCTGGACGAAGCCGCGCTGGCACGCCATCCGTATCGCGAGTTTACAACGCGAAAATTGCGCCATCCGGCGGATGAATAATGGGCATTTTTTGTAAACACGGATTGGAAAAACACGGATTTTATTCGGGTAGCTGACCTTGGTAGATGCGAGCGTTGGGATGGGCGTAGACGCTATACGCCAGCCAGATCGGGTTATTGGGCGCAGCGGCGCGCACGGCTTGGCGGGCGGCGCGCGCCGCCTGGGCCAAGGTCTTGTCCGGCTCGAGCAGGGTGGTATAGAAGACGGTGGCGAATTGGCTAGCAAGCTGATCATCCACCGTCCACATCGGTGCCAACAGGGCGCCGACGCCACAGTCACCGATCAGCACCTTGGCCCACCCGCCCAAGCCGGTTAAGGCGAGGCCACCGCTGCCGACGCGACACGCATTCAGGAAGACCAGGGGACGGTCGCTTTGCAGCCGCGTTTGGGCTGGCCCCACCAGATCGTTGGGCAAGAGCGCTGTATTATTCTGGAGCAGCAACGGCGCGTGGTTCGGATCCGCGCGCGCAAAATTGCCATGACAGGCAAAGTGCCAAAGCTGAATCGGTTGCTCGGCGTTGAGCAAATCCTCGACCGCGGCTTTGGTGGATGCGACGGGCGTAAGATCGATCCACTGGCGGCTGACGGCCAGCGCGCGCACCATCGTCTGCTCGGTCAACGCCGCCGGCAGACCACTATCAGTTGGCGCCGGGCAGGCCAGGCTCGTAATGCGGAACACCTGGGCCGGCGGCTCGGCGGGCGTAAACCAGCGCGTAAATTCATATTGCAGACAGAGAAAGTCGTCATCGACGATGTTTTGACCAGGTTCGCTGTCATACGGTTTGATCAACTCCCAGGGCAGCCACGGCTCATCGGAGGTGATTTGTAGCGTGCGCACTTGGCCGCGCCAGCGTCGATACTCGCGCCGCAATTCGGGCGGGAAGAGATCGCGGTAGAGCCGGCGGCCAATCTTCACCAACTCGCGCATTACTTCATCCGGGCTTGACGCGATAGTTGACCCATCCGGGCTATTAGGCCCTGTCGCCACCAGTTTTACCTGACGGTCCGTGGCGGATAACTCGGCCTCACGTCCACGCCGGTTGGTCAATGCTTCCAGTTCGGCAATCAGATTGTAGCGAAACGTTTCGGGGTCGCTGCGCAATGGCTCACCAGCAATCGAGATCAGGCGCGTGTCGGCAAAGTGTAGGTCGTAGTGCAGGCGGTTATTGATTGTGGTGACACGCAAGATCAAATCTGGGTAGGGCGCTTGCGAAGGTGTGATCGCCAATGGCTGGGCGGCTGCGTGCTCGTTCGTAACCGCCGTCGCCTCCGCCTGGGCCTTGATCGTGCGTTTGTTGCTGGCCACGATCTGACCGGCGTACCAAAACTCGATCAAGACCATGCCCACCACTGCTTGTGGCGCACGCAGATAGAAGACCGCCGGTTCGCTGTCCGCTTCGGCCTGGATGACAATCAGCTTGGCGCGTTCGCCGATCACTTCAAAGTCGGTGCTGGTGATGATAACCTGGATCGCCGCGCCAACCGGCGCCTCAATCGCCTGGGCGTCTGGCGTGTCTGCGGCCGGCGCGCCGGTCAGCCCGACAATCAGCGGAA
>JBBRVA010000991.1:0-2926 GCA_038247295.1 Caldilineales bacterium
CTGCACGAGTTGGTGCGTCAATATGCGGCCATGCAACTGCTGCGAGATGGCGCACTGGCCGCCAAAACGGCCGAGAAACACAGTCACTATTATTTGCGCTGGCTTGCGCAACAAGATCAAGGGTTAAAGGGCCCTCGGCAAACGGAGATTGACGCTGAAATCAACCGCGCCATCGACAACGTGCGTCTGGCTTGGCGCTGGGCAACGACGCAGCGCAGCGCAGCAACGGTAGAGCCGGTGATTCCGGTGTTATTGATCTACTATGAACATCGTCGCCTCTTCCACGAGCCAATCGCCATGCTGCAAGAAGGGGTCGATTGCTTTCAACCGGAGGGCGTTAGGGATGAGGCCAGTTTGATCACCTTTGCGCGTTTGTTAGGACTGCTTGGCTATTTCCACCTACGCGTTGGGAATTTGAGCGCAGCCCATAGCGAAATAACCCATAGCCTAACCCTGCTGCGCTCCTTTCCCACCACACAAGCATTTGCCGACGTGCTGGTACAGAGTGGTGTGATTTTCCATACAAGTGGTGAATTTGACAAAGGGATATCGTTGTTGCAGGAGGCACTGGTCATCCACCAACAGCGTAAAGCCCCGTGGTTGATAGGGGCTTGCTATTTTTTCCTGGGCAATGCCATGCTGATCCAGGGCAAATTTGGCGAGGCGGTGGATTATCTCACCCAGTCCTTGCAACTTGTACGAGCTTTCGGTGATCGATTCACGCAGGCAAGTGTGCTCGCTTTCCTCTCGGCGGCTGCACTTGGCTGTGGTCAGCCGACCGAGGCTCGGCAAGCTGCCGAAGAAGCCCTGTTGTTCGCCCAGCAAACAGGAGACCGCTGGGCACTTGCGCAAGCGTTAAATGTGCTGGGCTTGGTGGCCAATGGCGAACAAAAGTACCAGGAGGCGCGCCGTTTGCTGGAAGAAAGCGTGGCCATCTATGAACAATTGGGGGAAGCTTGGAGCTTAAGCCGTGTGACCTTCAATTTGGGCAAAACGTTGCTGGCCGTCGGCGAAGAGCAAGCCGCGCGGTGTATGCTCCTCCGTTCGTTGCAGGTGGCACATGCTGCCCAGATCCTGCCCGATGTGCTCAATGTCATGGTCACGCTGGCGGGCGGGGCAACCAGCACTACATCCATCAATGGCCGCTACCGCTGGGCAGCGCTTGTCGCGCACCATCCAGCCAGCCCAGCAGAAGCACGCGCCCAGGCCGAAGGACTTTGTCGCACATTGGAACTAAGCCTAGCGCCGCAGACCCTGCAAACCCTGCGCGACCCGCTACAAGCCAACACGCTTGACGAGATTGTCACGGAGCTTTTGACGCAAGTCACTGAAACCGACTCATCTCAGTGAACATCACCCACACCATTAGCCTGACGCCAGTGGAAATTGCCACCCGCAAGACATTGGGCGCAGTGGAAAAAATTTTATAAGTTGTTAAAGAGCATTCACCCGTCAAGACTGACGGATACGACATTGCGCTTGTTGTGCCCATCACTTTGTGCTACACTGCAATCGATGGATTGGCAAGAACTGTTTATAGAAAGGAAATATCCGATGGCGCTTACCCTCTTGCTGGACGAATATACCCTGCCCACGACCGGTGTCATTGATCTGCAACTCAACCGTTCCTTTGAAATTAAGGTGACAGCAGAACAAGCGCGGCGTCAAGTAAAACAGTGGTTATTCAATGAAGTCAGTATGACGCTTACGAGCCAAACACCCACGCTGCTGATCGGCACCCAAGTTGTTTGGCGTGTCCCTGTTATCTTCACCGCTGCCCAGATTGGTCCTGTCGGTTGCGCTGGTGAAATTGATGTGGATGTCGCTAGCGGAGCCATGAATAACACCCCTACCGTCAAAGCGACGATTTTGAGCCAGGCAGGCAAGTTGGCGGCAACCATGCCACCTTATCAACCACGCACATCCACCCCACCAGCCTGGCTTGCCAAAGATTATCAACCGACTCACCCAGCCGGACAGCCGGCGGGCAACCCGCTTGATTTGCTGCCCACAGTAGGCTGATTGCAGTGACCCTGTTTTTTCAACCACCAACCTCACCGCGCCTCAACGTGGGTCATCTTCAACAAGCGAATCCCGGTGAATGTTTGGCAACTTGCAGCGCAATGGTGCTCGCCTACTACAATGTCGCCTATGGCTATCGACAATTGATCAAGACATTGCGGATTCAGCCTGATCTAGGCGCGCCATTCTCTAACATTACAAAACTTGCCGAGATCGGATTACTGGTTGGTTATCGCCAAAACGGTACGCTGGAAACCTTGCATCTACTCCTGACGCAAGGTTGGCCGTGCCTGATTGCGGTAGATACTGGAGAATTACCCTATTGGCAGACGAGTACGGGTCATGCTGTTGTGTTGGTTGGCATGGACAATCAGCATGTCTATCTTAATGATCCAGAAATGACGGTGGGTCCACTACAAGTACCTACCGGCGACTTCTATCTGGCTTGGCAGGAGCATTCATTGCGCTATGCTGTACTGGTTGCTCCCTAGCAAAGCCGCGCAGTTCACAAGGCGTGGCTACATCTGCACCCCAAACTGCTGCAGCAGTGCCATCGAATCGATCTTCCGTCCGTTCTGGACGCCGTCGATTCGCACTGGCAGCACAGGAGACACGAATGGCAACAGAAACGACCTTTGGCGGCTGGCTACGGCAACAGCGCCGCCAGTTGGATTGGACGCAAGCGGCGCTGGCGCAACGGGTGGGCTACTCGGTGGCGACGATCCGCAAGCTGGAGCGCGATGAGTTGCGCCCCTCGAAACACCTGGCGGAACTGTTGGCGCAGGCGTTGGAGGTAGCAACCACGCAGCACGAAAGCCTGGTCAGTTTTGCGCGTTCCACGCCAACGTCCCCTTTGCAGCCAGACGCGCCACCGCTTGACGAGCCGCGGCGCAGCAATCTACCA
>JBBRVA010000992.1:0-2905 GCA_038247295.1 Caldilineales bacterium
AACGAGTGCGCTACCAGCGTGCCGGCCACGGATCTTATTCTCAATGTCTATACTTTAGCAGGTATGTGAGGTGAAATATTCTGGCGAAGGTTTGCTTTTGATCGAATTTGGCGGTTGAGGAACCCAACTTTGGTTGGGTATGGGGATTAGATGAGGTTTAGTTCATGGGCGCGGGCAACGGCCGTTACCCGGTTACGCACCCCCAGCTTGCCATAGATTTGACTGGTGTAGAATTTAACCGTGCCAATGGCGATACCCAGCTCGTGCGCAATTTCACCGTTCGTTTGTCCCACACAAAGTAGTCTGAGAACGTCTAATTCCCGAGGGGTGATCGGTTCAACAAGCGTTTCGGCAGGGTCAGGCAGGGCTGGCTCTGCTGAAATTGTCGTGAGCGGCCGGGAGAGTTGTTCGAACAAACCGGCTGTGATCCCGGTTATGTCGTTGGCTTGCCCGTTGGCGGTGGCCGTTGCCAGCAGATCGGGCGAGACCCTTTTTTGAGAGAAATCTGTCAGCAGCGTTTGCGCTTTCTGTCGCGTTTCGTGATCACACTTGGGATTGTGAATCGTATAGGCTAAGAGAGTTAACGGCCGTTCCCGCTGCCCCATCTGCCACAACAATTCTGCGATATTGACCAACAATCCAAACAACACTGGCCGATAATCGATCGCCACCGCCATTTGTAACGCTTCTCTAAAATACCCTTGGGTTCGTGCAAAATCACCCTGTTCACAGGTGACCATGCCCAATCCCCAATTGGCCGCCGCCAAGCCGCCTTTGTCGTTGATGTCCTGGTAGATTGTGCGACTGCGCTGAAATTGATCTTCTGCCTCTGCCAAGTCGCGCTCTTGGAAGGAAAGGTTGCCCAGATTGACAAGCGCCAGGGCCATCCCCTCCGGATCGGCAAAATCATGGCGAATTTCGTAACTGGATTGGAAATGGTTTTTACCCATGCGGTTATCATCCAGGGCCACCGCAATTTGGCCCATATTGTTCAAAATATACGCGCGAAACCAGCGATCGCCGGTCATGAGTGATTGGGCGTAGGCTTGCTGGGCGAAATTTTGGGCTGTACCATACGCGCCCAAGCCTACATGCGCTTCAGACAGCAGATGATAGGCAAACTGGCGATTGATGGGGTGCCCCTCTGCTTCGGCGACGTCACGCACCTGTTCGGCATAGCGAACGGCCGTTGCATAATCGCCCCGCGTCAACGCCACAAAACTAAGTGGCGCGTTGGGATCTGTCAGATAGCCGGGCAGGGGTGGGATCTTCAGGCGGCGGTAGATGGCCTGACTGTGGGCCATGCACGCTTCCGTGCCTTCCTGCCGTCCAAAACGCAGATGGTACCACGCCTCATACATGCGCGTCCCCAGCAGCGCATGATCGACGGCTTCACTTGGCGCCTGGGCTTGTAATACCTCAGTCGCTTGTGAAAAGAGCATCATGCCTTCCAGATAGCCGCCCTGGAATTGATAATAAAGCCCAAGTGATTCGCTGCCTTTTTGCAAGGCATCAGCATCACCCTGCGCCACTGCCCACAGCCAGGCCACGCGGATATTGTCCAGATCGGCTCTGATTTCAAGCAGCGCTTCTCGCTGGCGACCGCCAGCCACATCGCCACTGCGCTGGTGGAGAAACTGGATGTAGAAGTTGGCGTGATTAGCCTGGGTTTGCGCCACATTGTCCGCGCTTTTTTCGAGTTGTTCGGCGGCATATTGGCGCAGGAGTTCGTGGATTTGATAACGGCCGTTGCCATCCAAGCGCAGCAAAGATTTATCCACCAGCGTGGACAAGATGAGCAAAGACGCGCCCGTCACCGCGACCGCCGCATCCCTATAAAACCCTCCTCGAAAAACCGACAACCGCTTAAAAACAGCCTGCTCACGCTCGTCTAGGCGCTGCCACGTCTGGTCGAAGACTGTTTGTATACTGTGATGGCGCGCCGACACATTGCGTAAACGAGTCGTCAGAAATGCCAGACCGCCTTCAATCTCAGCCGCAATTTCCGCACAATTCAATGTTTTCCGCCACGCCGCCGCCAATTCCAAGGCCAACGGCATTCCACCCACCAATCGGCAAATCTGAATCACGGCTCCAACTTCCGTATCCGGTGCAAAATCGGGATAAACCCGCCGCGCCCGTTCATTGAACAACTGCACCGCATCGTCGTTTTGACCGCTTAGATAGCTGTCTGAACTGGCAGGAAAAGCCAGACCCGAAACGGAATACAACCATTCTTCCTGAAGGTTCAAGGCTTCCCGTGAGGTTATCAGATATTTGATCTGTGGCGTGGACGGCAGCAAGATTGCCAATTGATCCGCGGCACCCAAAAGATGCTCAAAGTTGTCCAGGATAATAAGCGCTTCTCTGTCACTCAAATAATGGGCAAGCTGTACCAGCGGCGGCTCTTGACCAGTTAAGGAAATGCCCAGAGCATCGGCAACAGCAGACACAAAAAACTCAGCCGAGCGCAAAGGTTGCAAATAGGCCACAAAAGAACCCCGTGCAAATTTGTCCCGCAGCAGCGCCTCCAATTGCAGGGCCAGCCGTGTTTTGCCAATGCCCCCAGGCCCAACCAGCGTCAACAAACGACAGTCCGGCTGGGCCAAAAGCTGTTGGATGTCACTATATTCTTTTTCCCGACCGATAAAGGAAGTGTGATCAAGCATTTATTTCAACCGATCGTGTTGAGCTATGCGTTGCCGGATCTGATGGTGGTGTGGGTGTTGTGGGGCTCACTTCAAATAGCTTCTCAGAACCAATAATCACCAACAGTTCGCCCATCCCGGCCAAGATCTTCGAACGTGTCGAACCCGTCGAAATGTTCGATGGGCAGAGGGGCGACACTCTCCGGCTCGTCGGCCAGTCGCAGGTTGACGGCGATGCGACGCCGGCCGTCTTGGCC
>JBBRVA010000993.1:0-2893 GCA_038247295.1 Caldilineales bacterium
GGGCGCAGGCGGCAGTGCAAGCTACAGGGCAACTATTCAAGCTACTTGATAAAGACGTAGCGATCGCTGACGGCTACATCTCGATCAGCACTATGCACTTAGCAAAAGGTTTGGAATTTCGCGCTGTAGTAGTTATGGCCTGTGACGACGAAATTATCCCCTTGCAGGAGCGAATCGAAATGATTAGCGATGACGCCGATTTAGAGGAGGTCTACAACACTGAGCGTCACCTACTCTACGTTGCCTGTACCCGAGCACGAGATCATCTGTTAGTTACCAGTGTTAAGCCAGCATCGGAGTTTTTGGAAGATCTGTTGCCAGCTCGTACTACCTAACTGAATATAAGCAGTTATTACTATAAAGTACGGGATATTACGTTTCACCAGCACGCGTCGCCTCGATAATCTCTGCCTCGCGGGGCAGCATCAGGCGCTCTGCTTGCTGCACGCCGAGGGCCAGGGCGCCTGTCCCATACAGCAAGGCGACAAGGGCGCCCGCAGCCACCAACCATTCGATTTGCCACCAATAGGCCACGCCAAAGATCGCCAACAATGGCAAATTAACCAGCCCAATCGCAATCGGCACCAGAAAGGTATTCGCCAGCGCTGTGGTACAGCCGCCACCGGATAATGTATTCTGACGGCTGGTTGATTCCAAGTTGACCGGTGAAGGGAAGAGCACCGAGGCCACCGCATTGACGCCCATCGTCGCCAGGCTGGCGCCAATCGCCGCCAGCCAACCGGCGATCCCAAACCAACTGCGTGTGCCAACCGTCAACATCAACCCAAAAAGCGTCAGCGGTACGGCTATCATCAGCAGCAGCGCCCCGCTTTTAGCCAGGAAAATCTGCTGGCGCGGGATCGGTGTGCCCAGTAACATCGGCAGTGCTTTGCCCTCCCAGCCCAACATGTTTAGGCTAGCGATCCACATTGTGAAGATGGCATAGCCCATCACCGTTAATGCCCACCACGGCGTTACCTCAACTTCTGGCATACCCCGGCTAAAAAAGATGGCGACGATCACAAAGAGGGGGGCGAGGAAGCCCTGAATCAGGCCAATGCGCCGCTGCGGAAAACGCCACATCGCCTTAAGCTCTTTAATAAACAGTTGGTGGATATCATCTGGCATCCAGCGCAAAAATGGATGCCGCCCAGCCATACCTACGCGGCGCGGTGCTGCCTGGACCGGCGCGCTCGACGCTCGCACTGGCGCTTGTAGGAAGCCTTCCCCAGTGACCACGCGCAACAAGAGCCGCCACCAGAGCCAGGCCACGCCGCCTAGGAGCAGCGTGGCATAGAGCAGCCAGAGCAGCGCTATACCCCAATCACCGGCGCTCGCGCGCTCGATTGCCCGCGCCGTCGCGCCGGGTGGCAACCATTGTAGATAAGTGAGCGGTCTAATCCCCACCAGTTGGCGCGTGTCCAGGTTGCGAAAGAGCACCTGCACGCCCTGGTTGATAAAATAACAAGAGGAACCCAGCAAGGAGAGCACGACAATCGAAACATCGCGGAAACGGCGGCTGCGCAAGAGGCCACCGGCCGCCGTCAGCACCAATTGGCTGGTTAAGACCATGTGTGCATAGGCGACCAACAGCGCTACAATCACAAAGGGCCAGCGCCAGTTTGCCCCCCAGCCCACGCCCACCGCAACAAAGATCGGCAACGCCAGGTAGGTGGGAAAGTCGAGCAACGTGCCGAGCAGCGTGCTCGCTACCAAATCACGCGACGGCAACGGATAGGTGAGCAGTCGGGTCAAATCCAGCCCTTCATTGAGGCGAAAGGCCAACGCCGGCGCCACGAGCCAGATCAGCCAGAGCAGGACGAGCACGCCGCCCAAAAGTTGCGCCGGCCAGGGTTGGGGCAGATTTAGATAACCAATCGCGCTGCCAAAGGCGGCACCGAGCACCAATGGCACAAAAAAGAGCGCACTGACCACCAGCCCGACAATTTTGCCCGGTTGGCGGCTGAACTGGCGCAGCGTCAGCTTGACACGCACGCGCCACAAGGCCCGTTGGCGGGCGGCGTCCAATCCTAAAGCATTGAAGAAACGCAGGCTCATTCCAGCCACGACAGTCTCCGTTCTGCTTCAGGAACACCATCTTCACTCGTCGCGCCCACGGCGCGCAGGAAAATTTCCTCCAAAGTGGCCGCTTCGCCGGTGTGAGCGCGCGCCCGCAACTCTGGGATCGTACCTTCGGCCACCAGGCGACCATCGGCGATGACGGCGACGCGCGTACAGAGGCGTTCGACCACTTCTAGAATGTGCGAAGAGAAGAAAATAGTCGTGCCACGTTGGCGCAAACGTTGCAATACATCGCGGATCGCCCGCCCCGAAATCGCATCGACGCCTTCGAAGGGTTCGTCGAGGAAGAGCACGCGTGGCGCATGGAACATCGCCGCGGCCAGCCCAGTCTTTTTGCGCATGCCTTGCGAGTAATCGACGATCAGTTTGTCGCCCGCCTCGCTCAAGTCGAGCAGATCGAGCAATTCCTCGGTGCGTTTGCTCGCTTCGGTCTCGCTGAGGCCATACATGACGCCGGCAAAAGTGATAAACTCGCGGCCGGTCAGCCGCTCGTAGATCGTCTGACCTTCCGGCAACACGCCGATCATGGCCTTGGCTTGCAGTGGGTTGGCCCATATGTCCACGCCGGCGATCAGCGCCTTGCCCGTGGTAGGGCGCAGTAGGCCGACCAGCATCTTGATCGTGGTCGATTTGCCGGCGCCGTTGGGGCCTAGAAAGCCAAAAAACTCGCCCTCTTGCACGGCAAGGTCAATGTGATCGACGGCAACTTTTTTGTCGAAAACGCGGGTCAGGTCAAGCGCCTGCACGGCAGGTGGAGTCATAAGAGTTGTTCCCGTTATAATGAAGCTACACTAGGATTAACTTTGTATAC
>JBBRVA010000994.1:0-2884 GCA_038247295.1 Caldilineales bacterium
CTCGATCGCCTTCATTTGGCGCTCGTTCATGTTTTGTTCCCAATTGGCGACGGCGCGTGTTGCATCGCGACTATTATAGAGCAGCACCGTAAAACGATGCCCCTTGGCTTCAAAGCGAGGCGGCTTATGACCAGCACCCACCATATCTTCGATCATGCGGTCGATGCCCAGGCCAAGCTCTTCGATATAGCCCCACTGGTAGAGGCCATTAACAATCCGGGGATTGCGGCTGTAATGTTCCTCGACAATGTTATCGAGGGTAATATGGGCAGGTAGACCGCCAGGGCTTGTAATCTCCAGCCGATCGGTGTACATGCGAATCTCGATGCTGCTGCCGGTCAACCGGTAATCTCGGTGGGCCACGGCATTGACCAACGCTTCGCGCACGGCCGACTGCGGATACTCCGTCTCTTCCTGCCGTTGCAGACCGCGCACCACGGCCCGTTTGTCCATCTCTTCCCAGATCACCCGCCAGGCGCGGTCAATAATTTGGGGTAAAGGGCCGATAAACTCTTCGCGCCGGCCGTAGCCAAAAGTTCCACCGGGACCGCGCGGTTGCACATCGGCAAATTTCACAAAAATAGCCCGGCTTTGGGGGAGAAAGAGTTGGGGTTCTTTGCCAAAGAGTAACAGGCCGCTCACCGTCGGCGTTTTTGTATCCGACAGCGCCCCGATTTGTTGTAACAGCTTGTCTTTAGGCAAGACGCTGGAACGCGGGTTGCGTTGTTGGCGACGCTCCAAGTAATCGTCAATGACATCTTCATCCAAATCGTCACGATGGGCACCGGCCACATCCTGCACTTCAAAGTCACCGCTGGGGCGCGTGGTCATCAGTTGATCAAAGTCGTTGCCTTCCAACGGACGATTCTCTGCACCCCGCCGTACTAGCACGCGGCCATCCCACAGGCTATGGACGTGGCTACTGCGTTCCACGCGCAAACAGACGACAATCCCACCGGCCAGCAATTCCTGTTCCCACTCGGTACGCACGGGGGGGCGACAAAGCCGCAGAGCCGCTTGTAATGCCTCCTGCGCCTCTTCAGCTGAAAAAATGTCACCGAGATGACCATCCGCAGCCATACCCAAGACAGCCAAACCGCCTTCGCTATTGGCAAAGGCGGTCAGCGTTTCCGCCAGCGCTTCGGGTTCAGCACTGGGGAAAAAGGCCAATTGCTGGCCAGGTGTCTGGCGGAGTAAAGAACTAGTAAATGTCATAATCCCTAGGAGGCAGATAATAATCAGTAAACGGCAGATCGTGATCGGCAAATAACTGTTTTATTTATACCACAATCAACGCCCTACCGTCTACCATTTACTAATTATTATCTGCAGGCTCAAATTCGGCATCCATTTCCATCTCATCAGCAGAATCGTCGCCAAGATCATCGTCGCCAAGATCATCGTCAACATCCAGCAAGTGGGCGCCATTGGTTAGCTCACCATTTTCGTCGACCGCTAATAAAGCGTTGTCTGTCACCGCTAACAACCCGCTATCTTCTTGGACACCACCATCCACCCCGCGGTTGAGGTCGGCATACGTGATGACAGCCACCGCGGCCACGGTGTCACCTTCTTGCAAATTGACAATGCGCACCCCACGTGTGCTGCGCCCCATGCTGCGGATGCCGTTGACTGCGGTGCGCAAAACGAGGCCATTGCTGGTCATCACGGTGATCTGGTCTTCGGCATGTACAACCCGCGCCGCTACGATTGGGCCTACTTCATCCAGCCGGGTGTGATCTGTGGTCCACATGCCCTGCGTATACCGCCCCTTGGCATTGTATTCGTCCAGCGGCACGCGCTTACCCCAGCCACGCTGGTGCAGTACAAAGAGCTCCCCATCCGGCTTGACAACATCTAGGCTTACGACTTCATCACCGTCGATCAGCCGCATGGCCATCACACCAGCGGCCGTGCGGCCCATGGCGCGTACGCTGGCTTCGTGGAAGCGCAACGCCTTGCCATTGCGGGTAATCACCATAAACTCTTCGTTGCCGTTTGTCAACCTGGCCCAGTCGAGTGAGTCGTTGGGATCCAGGTTCATGGCAATCAGCCCGCTGGGGCGAACATTACTAAAGACGCTCAGTTCCATCCGTTTGATCCGCGCTTGGCGCGTGATCAGCGTGATGTATTCCGCCTGCTCAAAGTCGGCCACCACCAACATTGTGGTCACACGTTCATCGGGCATCAAACTCAGCAGGTTGGCAATATGGACGCCACGCGAGGTTCGGCTACCTTCCGGTAGTTCATAAGCGCGACTGCTATAGACGCGCCCCTTATCGGTGAAGAAGAGGATGTAGTCGAGCGTGCGCGCAAAGAGCAGGCTGATCACCTCGTCTTCCTGACGCGTCCCCATGCCTTTGACGCCACGCCCACCGCGCCCTTGCGCCCGAAAACTTTCGGCCTGCATCCGTTTGATGTAGGCATTGGCGCTGTAGCTGATCAGCACGTTGTCCTGAGCAATCAGATCTTCTTCGCTGAAGTCGCCATTGGTTTCCGGTGCGATCACCGTGCGCCGTTCGTCGCCAAATTTTTCTTTCAGGGCCAGGATGTCATCGCGCACCAGTTGGCGAATCTTTTCTGGGTGCGCCAGCAGGTCGAGCAGGAAGGTAATGCGCGCCATCAGTTCTTGATATTCGTCCTCGATCTTTTGGCGCTCCAAGGCCGCTAGACGGCGCAACTGCATGTCCAGAATAGCTTGCGCTTGCACCTGGCTCAAACCAAAACGGCTCATCAAGGCGGGGCGCGCGACATCGGAGCTTTCGCTGGCACGGATCGTCGCAATCACTTCGTCCAGGAATTGAAGCGCAATCCGCAAGCCTTCCAAGATATGGGCGCGCTCGCGGGCCTTGCCCAATTGAAATTCGGTGCGGCGGGTCAACAC
>JBBRVA010000995.1:0-2880 GCA_038247295.1 Caldilineales bacterium
GATGATCATACTGTCATTTGAAAGCGAAGCGCTGATAAAAATAAACTGCGGGATCAGCGCCACCAACAGCAGGGTGAGCAGCGGCAACCAACGCGATTTGGGAAAGGCCAATTGCGCCGTGCGATAGGTACACCAGAGCGTCACCACACCCAGGAGCAGTGAGAACCAACGTCCCACGTGCAGCGCCAGATTGGCCCCCTGCAAAGGCCGCGACACCGCGCTGTAGAGCATCAGGTTTTTGTTGCCGGGAAAAAGCGGATCGCCAATATTGGCGCGCGGGTTGATCGTGTTGATCTGCGCAAAATCCGCCTGATCGATCCCAGCGGTAAGCCAGCCAACCAGCAGATAATAGAGCGGTGCCTGGCTGCCTTCTTGTTCCCACGGTTCTTCGCCCTCAGCATGCTGTACGGGCAGACCGTTGCCCTGGGCCACATGGCGCACAAAGGCATAGTGATAGATTTCGTCTGGCGTTTCAAAGGGGGGCACAACCAGACTGTACCAAACCCCAAGCCCCACGAAGAGCAACAAAATAGCCCCCACAGCCAGACGTTCGGCCTGGCGCGATAGGGTTCGCTGGCTTGATTGGCTTGCAGTTGGTGGGCTAAACACAGATGTAATCGTTGACATAATTATTTTTATCGACGCCAGATCTACTCTGGGGCATAGGGCAGCAGGAGCGTTTGTCCATCAGCAGCGACGGCGGCGTTGGCCTGGGCAGCGACAGGGAGCTTTGCCAATGTTTCTAACGGATAGACCTGGAGTGTAAGTTGATAGTGCGCTGGATTTCCCCCATCATATTGGGTCCCCGGCAGCAGTTCTACCGGCTCAATTATGGTCTTGCCTGGATCCCAATAAATGGTAGGAATTTCACCGTTAAAGGGTTCGCGCTCGGTCACACCGACCACAGCCATCGACCCATTCGCCAAGGGTTCGACCAATTGCAAAATATATTTATAATGAGTCTGATCATCTCTCGCCGACACTTGCCAATAGAGCGTAACCGGGATCGCACTGCCCGCGAAGATTGGCCGACCGATAGCGTAGCCGACGATACGAATTTGATCACCAAAGGTAGCGTCGACAGGATGTTGCATTGGTGGCGGCGTCAATCCTTCCACCACAGGCGGCTGCGAAAGATAGAGTTCTAAATCTAAGAAGGAATTATAACTATCAAATTTCTCGACGCGCAACTGGCGGGCCGAATGTTCGAGCAGCCACGCACTCACCTTGCCTTCTGGGTCCAGATAGGGATGGGTGCCAGAGCGCGCCAGCCAGATGCGGCGGTAGCGGCGTTGAAAATCTTCCAGGGTGGCATAGGTCGTTTCCCAGCTTTGCCAAATCAGCGGTGCGCCATAGTGGGCGACATCGACGCCGCGCTGCGCGGCAAGATCAAGCTGTTCGATCGGCAGGTAGTAATCAAAAATACGCCAGGAGAAAGGCGGACTGATCAGCAATAGATCGCCCGGCAACAGATGTTCGGCCACGAAGGCGCCCATGCCGACATAATCATCCTTGTCATACAGTTCGGATGTAAAATAATTATTCGTGCTATAGCCGGCGCCAGCCAGCAGTACAAGCGCGACCAAAATCGTTGCCACCTTTTGCAACTGCCATAGAACGCTTAACCCCGCGCCCAGCAATAAAACATAAACCCCACCGAGTAAGCTCAGGTGGCGTGAGTTCATATAGGCAGGCTGAAATGCGTTGAGCAGCAAGATCAGACAGATTGGCGTCACCAACAGCGCAGGCAGCAGCCAACCTTGACGGGCAATAGCGACGCGTGAGCGCAACAGCCAGCCCGCGCCCAGCAGGGCAACCAGAGCGTAGATCCAGTCGAGCCAACGCACATCGACAATGTCCACACTCAAGCCCAAGCTAAAGGCGTTGACCAGATCTGGGATCAGGATACCCAATGAAATTTCCGGGAAATTGATCCCGCCACCCTGGCCCAAGATAATCCAGGCCGCCAATGCGCCGATCAGTGCGCCCAGCCCCAAGACGGCCAGCGCGGCGAGCAAAGCCAGCCGCCGATGACGCTGCGCCAACCATTGGTAGAGAATAAAGGCATGCACCGGCAGAAAAAAGACGGCGTAATAGTGGGTCGCCAAAAAGCAAAGCAGCGTAAGGCCATAACCCACAAACAAAACAGTAGACGATTTGCGCACCACGCGTTTGGCCGTCATCTTGTCATCATCCGCCGCAGGCGGCGTCATCCTGTCATCTGTCTCTGTACACCGCACAAGCAGATAGGTGCTAACCAACGCGAGCAAAGCCCACAGCGCATACGGGCGCGCTTCCTGTCCATACCAGAGAAAGAAAGGATTGACGGCGGCCAAGAGCGTTGACCAGATTGGCGCCGACGCCGGCAACAGCGCACGCCGGACCAGGTAACGGGCAAAAACCCAGACCATGGGCGCCAACAAGGTGGCGGCCATAGCCGAAGGAAAGCGCAACACAAACTCATCACTGCCGGCCAGCCGAAGCAGGAGACCTTGCACCAGAAAAAAGAAAAAGGGATGTTGATCGGTGGTGGGCGCGGTCGTAAAGCCGTCCTGAATCAGCAACGTGCCGCGCAGCAACGCCAACAGGCCAGACTCGGCGCGTTGCAAGCTTAAACTTTCGTCCCACCACAAATTCTTGTCACCCAGTTGCCAAACGACGCGCGCAAAAGCCAGCAACACCAAGCTCAGGAGTAGCCAACGGAGAAGAGTGGTACGCTTGTTCAGCTCAAGCGGTGCGTGAAGCGCGGCGGACGCGGTCATCTCATTCAAAATAAATTCTCATCAAGGCAAAACCGATCAATACATAACCCCACTGTACACTGATTTTTCAAATCGGTATCAGCCGATTTGAAAAATCAGTGTACAGTTACTCAACCAC
>JBBRVA010000996.1:0-2872 GCA_038247295.1 Caldilineales bacterium
CGCGGCCTGGGTAATGCGCGCCTGGGTTTCGGTCAAGGCGGGCGCCGCACCTTGGTTCAAAGGCGGCTGGTTCAATTGCATAGGCAAAAAACAACAGAAGACAAACAAAAAAGAAACGTTAAACAAACAAAAAGAGAGTAAAATACCGAACATGTCTATTCCATCAAGACTTACATGACGAGTGAGTACTCCATCTGCCAGCAAGAAAGTTCCGGCGGCGGCACTGCTCATCCTCGCTGCCCAGCTTTCTTGGAATCAACTTTTCCCCTATAATTGTTCAGATTCAACCGAATCATTGGTTACACTTGAAGTGATAGGAGGTCTACATGTCAAGTTATCAGAAAACACAAGCGGCAATTGCCAAGCTGACACCCCAGCAATATCAGATCACCCAACAGAGCGGCACTGAACGCCCGGGCACCGGTGAATATTTGCACAACAAGGAACCGGGCATCTATGTCGATATTGTTTCAGGCGAGCCGCTCTTTGCTTCCGCGGACAAGTATGAAAGTGGCTGTGGTTGGCCAAGTTTTACCAAACCGATCACGCCCACCTATATCAAGGAGCTACGCGACGCCTCGCATGGGATGATCCGCACCGAAGTCCGTTCAGCGCATGGCGACAGCCATTTGGGGCATATCTTCACCGATGGGCCGCGCGATCGGGGCGGCTTGCGCTACTGTATTAATTCCGCTTCGCTGCGTTTTGTCCACCGGGACAAGATGGTGGCAGAAGGGTATGGCGACTATCTGGATCAAGTAGAGGAGATTTCCTAATGACAAAAGAACGCGCAGTTTTGGCCGGCGGCTGTTTTTGGGGTATGCAAGATCTGATTCGCAAGCTGCCGGGTGTCTTGGAGACCCGCGTCGGCTACACGGGGGGCGATGTCAAGTTCGCCACCTATCGCAATCATGGCACCCATGCCGAAGGGATTGAAATCTGGTTTGACAACGAACGGATCAGCTATCGTAAGTTGCTGGAGTTCTTCTTTCAAATCCACGATCCGACTACGCTTAATCGGCAGGGCAATGATCGTGGCACAGCCTATCGATCGGGCGTCTATTATGTCGATGAAGCCCAACATCAGGAGGCGCGGCGAACCATCAACGATGTCAACCATGCAGGGTTGTGGCCGGGCAAGGTGGTAACCGAAGTGAAACCGGTGGGCGATTTCTGGGAAGCCGAACCGGAGCATCAGGATTACCTGGCGCGTTATCCGCACGGCTATACCTGTCATTTCCCACGCAAGGGTTGGGTGTTGCCTGTCCATGCGCCGGCTGAAAAAGTTGGCTAAAAACGTAGCAGCTTCACGGCAAGGTTGCATGACCGCTCGACAAATCAGCTAAACACCACACAACGCTTCCGGGCAGCGCTCATCTGCCCGGAAGCTGCATTGGGATAGCGCTTTATGCTAACCGATACGATCCGAAAGAACATTTACCACCAGCGCATCAACACCGTTATCGGCTATGTGCGCGAAAATTTAGATGCCGATCTCTCGCTGGAGACGCTGGCGCGGGTGGCAGGTTTTTCTCCCTTTCATTTTCATCGCGTTTTTAAAGCAATCACGGATGAAACAATCAATGCGCTGATCGTGCGTTTACGTTTGGAACGGGCCGCCGCCTTGCTGCGCGCAACCCCACACCTTTCGATCACCGATGCCGCCTTTGCGAGTGGGTTTAACGCAGTCGCCACCTTTTCGCGCGCCGTTAAAAAACAGTATGGGTTGCCGGCCAGCCAATGGGACCGCCAAAGTCACGCGTATGCTCCTTTTTGTCGATTGATTTTTGTCTCTTGATCAGCGTTCGTAGCCATCGAATTGCAGCTTTCTAGGCACATCCTGTTACATTGCCGTTTAGCCAGATTTTGTTTTGAACGACTCGCACTTCTATGTGGATATCATATTCCCATATCGAAATATTGTCAAATTGAACAGAACGGATGTTCTATTTTGTATAGGCAATACAATGTGCGTCGTCTTTGCCAGCTTGCGTAGTTGAAATAGGCAAGCCCGATCAACCGCGGGTAGCGCCGGCGGCAAACCAGGCTATTTAGGGCCATTTGTCAATCTGCCCACGGTAGGCTAAGATCTTGCTTTACGCCGATCTCGCCCATGGGACCAACACATGCGCCATCATTTTTCAACCGCGCCGCCCCTGCGCACCATTCTAGCGCCATTGGCCGCGCCCAACTACCGCCGGTTGCTCCTGAGCACCATGCTCTGGCAACAGTCACTGACGATCTGGACATTGACCGCCGGCTGGTTGTTGTTGGAGTTAACCGATTCGGCGTTGACCGTGGCGATGTTGAGCTTTTGGCGGCGGGCAGCGCAACTCTCCATTGGCTTCTTTGCCGGGCCGATAGGCGACCGGCTGGGGCGACGGGCGACAATGCTGATCGTGCAGTGGCTCCACCTGGCGCTCTTTGGCGGGATCTTGCTCCTCTTTCTGTTCGATCGGTTGGCCCCCTGGCATTTGCTGGCGCTGATGTTTACGATTGGCCTCACCTGGACCGTCGATATGCCCGCCCGCGCGGCCCTCACGCCCGACTTGGTTGGCAAAGTGCAGACCACCGATGCCACGCTCTTGGAGAATTTCTTACAAGGGTTGCTAGGGGGCGTGGGACCCTTGGTGGGCGGCTGGCTCCTGGCCGGCTTCGGGGCGGCCGCGGGCTTTGGGGTGCTCACGCTGCTGGCTGGCATCCACCTCCTGCTGTTAACCGATCTTGCCAGGCAGCAGCTACCCCCGCAGACCGTGATCACCCAAGGCACGCTCTGGCACGCGGTGCAGCAGGGGGTGCGCTACATCTGTGGGCAGCGCTTATTGCTGGGCGTTACCTTGGTATCGATCGTGCTCAATATCCTGATCTTCCC
>JBBRVA010000997.1:0-2862 GCA_038247295.1 Caldilineales bacterium
GCAAAGCATTATCGCGGGGTGCGTTTACAACAAGGGCGCATTCAGTTGGATGCCGACTGGAATGAGCAAATCGACATCCTGCTCCATCATAATGAGCGCGAACTAAAGGATCTGATCGGCCCCTATGGCGCACCGCAAGGGAACGCCGGCTTTGCCATCACGTTGCCCCCCGCCCCCGCCAATCCCGACGCCACGGGGACAATGCCACCCGCCGCTCTGCTGCCCCCAGACGTGCAAATTGCCAAAGGGCAACGCTATGTCGATGGCATTTTGTGTATTAACGAAGCCGATTGCACCTTTACCACCCAGCCCGATTTCCCTGGCGCGACCCGCCATCGCCAAGCCATGGCGGGTCATCAACAACAGCTTGTCTATCTGGATGTGTGGCAGCATCATATTACCGCGCGTGAAGATAGTGATCTGCGTGAAGTTGCGCTGGGTGGGCTAGACACAACCACCCGTATTCAAACGGTGGCCCAAGTCAAGTTCTGGCCGCTGCCCGCCGACTTGGCACAAGCTGGCGCGGCGCCGACATTGGCGACGGCGTTTCAAGCCTTGCTCGCCGTTAAACAGAAACCCAAAGGTAAGCTTACTGCCCAAAAGACAGAAAAAGGTGCAATCCTACAGAATCAACTCTACCGCATCGAAATTCACAGCGTGGAGAATGAGCAAGTTACCTTCAAATGGTCGCGTGAAAATGGCGCCATCGCCTATTCTGTGCGGGAAATCAAAGTAAACCCAGAAAACACTGCACAGTTGGATATTCAGCTAAAAGATGTGAAATCGGATCAGATCGACCTGCGCATCAACAATTGGGTCGAGATCAGCTGTAACGATGACGCCCTGGACGGCAAAGCTGGCGTATTTGGCAAGGTGATCGATATCCAGCCCGATCTGCAACTGGTTACAGTGCAACCGGTCAAGCCCTTGTCGGCCCTCGATCCGGCAATTTGCGACCAAAAGCGCATGTTACTGCAACGCTGGGACCAAAGCGATGGCACGACTGGCGTAGTGGCGCGACCGGTTGATACTTGGCTGACCCTGGAAAACGAATTACAGGTGAAATTCAGCAAGGATGGCGAGTATACCGTCGGCGATTACTGGCTGATCCCAGCGCGCGCCAATCTCAAACAAGGCGCCGGCGATATTCTTTGGCCGCCCGGCGCAGCCAAGCCTCCGGCGGGCACGGAACACCATTACGCCCCGCTAGCCTGCCTCCAATACGCAGCCGGGCAATGGCAGATAGTCGATAGTGAAACCATCACCTTTGGCACACTGCCCATCATAACGAAAAAAGTGGATGAGGTGGTCGATCGCGTCACCCAAGTTGAAGCGGAGATCGTGGACCTGAAAGCGCGCGTCACTACGCTGGAAGAACAGATGGCCGAGGTCTTAACCCTGATCAAGCGCGAACAGACGAGCCTCTACCAGAACTTCAAATCAAGCGTGGCCCTGGAAAAAGGTCTTGTGGTCGCCATCGACCCTAGCGCAGACTTTCATGTCGTGCCGGCCAACTTAAGCAACGAAACGTTGGTGTTGGGCATTGTCGATGAGGTCATCCCCGGTGATTTCCCCTACCGCGTGATCTTTCAGGGCCGCGCCCAGTGCAAGGTGGTGGGTCCAGTGAAAGTGGGTGATTTATTGACGCCCACCGAACTGGATGGTCATGCTGGGCGCGGTGGTTTGTATCTACGCCCAGGCACGATCATCGGCAAAGCGCTGCGCACCTATCTGCCGGACGATCCGGAAGATGTAGGGTTGCTTGATGTTATGATTATCATCAGTTAAGGAAACAGACGATGCTGAACTTAAGTCGCCAACAAGCCGCCCGGCTGCTCTTCACCGTGATTGCGGTGCTCTTCATTCTTTTCATAATGCTCATCTGGCTCTTGGCCAGGCCAACCGCGCCGGCATTAGCGCCGCTGGCGCTTGCCCAAGCAATAGGCATGCTCAGCTAAACAATCATGCACACAACCAGCCAGGTCAAAGCCGCCCCCGCGGCGCAACCACCCATTGCCAAGCCAGCCGCGCAACCGCTGATGTCGCCAACGGTAGACGCGGTCGAAGCACCCTCGCTCACCGAGCAAATGGAGCGCGCCCGCCTGGGCCACAGCTTTGGTGCGATCAGCATCTTCCCGCCCAATCCGCCAATCCAGCCCAAGCGGATGGTGGAGTCGGTGCAACGTCTGTCTGCCTTCAGCCTGCCGGGCCAGAGTAGGGCAAACCCCGTCCCCGTGATTCCCGCAGGCTGGGCGGTGCTGCCCAGGGTGCAAGCCAAATTGACCGTCGGCGAACCCAACGATTCATACGAACAGGAAGCCCACAGCGTGGCCGATCAGGTGTTGCGCATGGCGGAACCGCGCGTGCAAGCCAAGTGTGCGTGTGGTGGCGAGGCTGGTGCCGAGGGCGAGTGTGCGGCGTGTAAGGCACAACGGTTGGGGATCCAGCGTCTAGCGCAGAATGAGTCAGCGGAAGCAGAGAACGACGTGCAAGCCAAGTCCGACACCGCGCCGGCAGAGGCTACCCCCGATTTGGAAAGTCGCCTGAACGACAGCCGCGGCAGTGGTGCCGCCTTGCCTGCCGAGACGCGCAGTTCGATGGAGTCCGCCTTTGGCGCAGATTTTGGTAGCGTGCGCGTGCATACGGGCAGCGAAGCGGTGCAGATGAATAAGGAATTAGGCGCACATGCATTTACACACGGCAGCGATATTTACTTTAATGCGGGGAAGTATGAGCCGGGGAGCACGAACGGGAAAGGTTTGCTGGCGCATGAGTTGACGCATGTGGTGCAGCAGAGCATAGGCGCGAGTACATCAACATCGCCCAAATTATCCTCGCTGTCAGCGGTCTCACCGGCGCGCA
>JBBRVA010000998.1:0-2860 GCA_038247295.1 Caldilineales bacterium
GCGAGCAGAGCAAAAAGGGGTGTGCTGGCATTGTACATCCCAAAGCGGCTGACGTTCACCGCCCAATGCGACACGGCCAGCAAAAACGCCAACGCCACGCCCATCGCCCGGCCAAAGAGCTCACGCCCAACCAAGTAACCGGCCACCACGGTTGCTATTCCCATCGCCACGCTAACAATGCGCACCGATTGCACGCTAACATCGAAAAAGTGGAAGGCCAGCGCAATCAGCGCCAGATAATGGGCGGGCGGACGGATCGAGCCGCCGATAATCGGCCAGGCAGGCGGGATGCCAGGCGCATTGCCGACGAAACGCATGGTCTGCAAGGCATTCTCGGCCTCGTCATACCAGACGCCAAAGGGCAAGGTTGCAAAGTGCCAGAGCCGGAAGAAGGCGGCCAGGGCGACGATGGCGAGGAGGGTTAGATAGAGGCGATTGGAGACTGGAGATTGGCGATTAAGCGTGCGATCAGGCTGAAATTCTGAATTTCCAATCGCCAATATTTTTTTGTTAGCACCCCAGTCCAACAAGTAGGCAGCAAGCAAACAGACGGCGATGCTGCCACCGTAAAATTGCCAAGCGGCCAAGGCAGGAAGTTCAATGTTGGCTTGAAAGCGCTGAATAGCCAATCCAGCTAGCCCTACGGCGGCGAGCACAGGCAGCATGCGCCACCACCAGTCCTGCCCGATATGGACACCCATTGGTTGTACGGATGCAGGATCGACTTGCGCAGCCACATCTACGCGACGAAAAGCGACGATGATCAGCGCAATGGCAACCAGATAGAGCAACGCGGCATCGAAAAAGTAACTGGCTTGCAAACGTTGCTGCCCAAGCACTGCCAACCCCATGGCAACAAGGCCATAGAGGACAGGACGGATGGAAGGGAGCGTACCAACCGGGGCGATAGGCTTGGGCATAGGCAGGGACAGTGATTATGATGGTGGTGGAACAGATGAATAAGTAATAGGTAATAGACATTATCGGGAATAAGGAATTTACACGAGAGCGGACAATTTGCCCACCAGAGGTAGGAGCTTATTCCCGATAATGTCTAATAAGTAATAAGTAATTGTTAATGCCAAACTACCATCGTCAGTGGCCGGGCAACCAGGATGATCGCCCAACCGCCTTCATTAATCATTACTTGTTACCTATTACTTATTAGTCAGGGCGCGGCCGGAAAGGCCATGACCCGATTGTTATTGGCATCGGCAATCAGCACCGCGTTGGCCGCCAAGTCAATCGCAATGCCGTTTGGCAAACCGAAGCGATTGGCTTCGGTGCCAAAGTTGCCAAAAGCGGAGCGCAGTTCGCCGTCGCCGCTGTAGACAAAGACGCGGAAGAATTGCGGATCGGTGACATAGACATCACCATTGGAGGCCACCGCAATGTAAGGCTTCATGTAAATATCGTGATTATCCCAACTGGGCACGGGCCACTCGGCCACAAAGTCGAGCGTGGGCGACAGTTTCTGGATGCGCCGGTTCCAGGCATCGGCGACAAAGACGCTGCCATCGATGGGCGACACGGCAACACCGGTTGGTTCTTCAAAGCGTCCACCCACGACACCGCCGCCGCCGATCTGACGCACCAGCTCACCGGCGGGGGTGTATTCGAGGATACGCTTGTTGCCCGTGTCGGCGACGAGCAGATTGCCACTTAGGTTAATCGCAATGCCGCGCGGGCCAAAGAGCGCATTGGCATCGCCCAATTCACCGTTGGTCGTACTGAAAAAGCCCCACTTGCGCACAAACTGGCCAGTCGCGTCAAAGACCTGGATGCGGCCATTCCAGGTGTCCGCCACGTAGATCTGCCCCTGTGGATCGACGGCGATCCCCCACGGCTCGTTGAATTGACCATCACCCAGGGCCAGTGGACCGTCAACATCCAGATCTTGGCAACCGGGTGTGTTCTCCTCCGACAGTTTGCACTGCGAACCGAACGCGCGCAGGAAGTTGCCATCGCGATCCAGAACCACGACGCGGTTGTTGCCGGTGTCGGCAATTACGCGCGCACCGTCGGGGGCAATGGCGAGCGTGCGCGGCGTGATGAGCGCCTGTTCTGCATAGGTGGCGTTGTAGAGACTAAAGGCGGTCAGGTCGATCTCACGCGCCCGGGCCATCGCTTCGACACTGTCACCCGCATCCGTGACGGGGGTTACCCCCAGATCCCAGATTTGGGCGGCCAGGTCGCGCCGCACCCACAGTTCAAAGCCATGTTGGTGCGGCCAGTTTGCCATATTCACCCACTGGCTCAGATCGTCCTTATTTTTGTAGCGCCGATGGAAGAAGATATTCCAAATTCGGTCGCGCTGCTGCGGGTCGGTGATAGCGTTGCCAAGCCGTGCCCAAGTCATGTTAAAATAGTCCATGTCTGGCCACCAGACCTGACGGTAGCTGCGTTTGATGTAATCGCGCTGGACGTAGGGATGCACCTGCGCATAATCATCACTGCCGACGAGGATGACGGGCGCCGACATCGAGTCGCTGTTGGGTGTCTTGCCAAAGAATTTTGCGTTGGGGTAGAGGCGCATATACCAGCTCATCGGCCAGGACATATCATTGCTATAAGCCACAACAATATTGCGTCCGCCGGCCGTTCGTTCGCTGATCAGGTCGATCTCATTAAGGGCAATTTTGATGTCCGGCGTGGCGTGGGCGTAGACCAGGTACTCGGTCGCCATGTCGTAGTTGATATAGGTAAGGGTAAACGAAACGCGTAAGGTGAGCAGGAAGAGCACCGTTACCGCGCCCAGGCTCAGAAGACGGCCAGCCGTCGGCCAGCCAATCGTTCGGCTCCAGCGCCAGACCAGATAGAGCAAACCGCCGAGCAAGCCCAGGCCCAAAATCCAGCGCAA
>JBBRVA010000999.1:0-2857 GCA_038247295.1 Caldilineales bacterium
CCGTAACAGGTGGCCACAAGAGCACGCCCCTCCGATATCAAAACTCCGGTTCTCAAATTGATTTCCGTATAACAAGCTTTCGGTATACCTAATCCACCATGTCCGCACCCAATCGTTATCCGATTCCCGCCGCTATCCAGTGCGTTGAAGAAGAGATCAACCGGAGCCGTTTCATTACCACCGTGGGTTATACGCCCACGGTGGAGGCGGCGCGGGCGTTCGTTGCCACGGTCAGCGCCGAGTTTGCGGATGCCAGCCATAACTGTTGGGCCTATGTCATCGGTCCGCCAGGCAGCACGGGGCAGATTGGGATGAGCGATGCCGGCGAACCGCATGGCACGGCCGGCCGCCCCATGTTAACCGTATTGCTCCATGCGGGCGTGGGTGACATTTGCGCCGTGGTGACCCGTTACTTTGGCGGCATCTTGCTGGGTAAGGGAGGGCTGGTCAAAGCGTATAGCGGTGGTGTCCAGCTGGCGCTGCAAAGCTTGCCGTTGAGTGAACGGATTCCCAAAGCAGAATTGATTGTTGTGCTTGACTATACGAATGTCACCCCACTCAAGCGACTGTTGCCCAGCTACGAGGCAGAAGTTCTGGAGGAAGAGTATGCGGCCGATGTCACCTACCGGTTGCAACTGCCAGTAGAGCAGATGGCAGCCTGCACCGAAGCCATCGATGGGTTGACGAATGGGCAAGCGCTGATTGAGGTGGTCAGTGTAGAAAGTTAGCATGGCCGCGTACCGCCTCACTTACAGATTACACACTACGCGCCAGATCAACTCTGGCAGCACGCCAAACGAGTAGGGCATGTGGACGCGCTCGTTACAGTGATGATAGTCGCGACCCCAAGGCCCAATGTTTACCGTTGGCAAATTTAGCGATAAAATTGGATCGCTGCCAGCGCGCTGTAACAAGCGCGGTGGTGTATTAGCATTCACCAACCGCGCGTCGGCAGCGGGCAGATTACCACCCAAAAAGCTCATATCCGAAATACCGGGGAAAAAGTTGCGCAGTTTGATCGGCGTCTGCAACGCTTGTGCCACGGCAGCCGCCTGTTGCTCGACCACGTGTCGCAAGCGCCGTTCTCCTGCATTGGTTTCGCCGACATAGACGGCAGGATAGTGGACAGCGGCAAAGCCGACAACGGCGGCTGGCCCCACTAAACCGCTGTGCTGCCACAATGCGTGATAAATTCTGCGGCTATAGTCCGGCCGATCAACGGTTGGATCGGCGGCAAACTGTTGCTCGACAGCCGCCAGGGCCGCGGTCGTCCCAACCGGATCGTGATCAAGCGCGTGGGCGCGCAATTGATCAAAGGTTAGCACGCGCGGCGTCACATCGGGCAGGGCGATCGTTTGCCCACTTTGCAAGCTGTATTGGCCCGCACGGACCTGTAGTTCGGCGCACATATCATCCAAAGCAGCGCTCACCTCGGCCAGAAAATCTGCAAAGACCAGCGCCGCCGAGCGCCCATGCGTTAACAAATTGTAGTAGCTCCAGGCGGCGGTTGGCGTTGTTACATCGTAATGCGCTTTCAGATCAGTTTGTTTGAGACAGACTGGCGGTGGACTTGTCTCACCGGCCACGGTGTCGGTCAGGCGCACATTGCATTCGATCCGCCGCGTGACGGCAGCCGCGAGCACAGTGGCGTTGATGCCACCGAAAGGTAACCCGGCGTGCGTTTCGCGCCCGACGATATAGACAGCCGGCAGCAGCTTGCCAACACTGCCCATAAAAACGACCTGGCCTTCTCGCCCGTCCCCCTCATCCGTCCCCGAATCCAGGTTGATCGCAGCCACTGGTGCCAATGCCCATTCGCCAAGTAGTTCAGGCAGCTGCCGTACCGCCGAGCGCATACCATGTGAAGCCTGTTCTTCGTCGGGCGTCGCCAAGAAGAGCAGACTGTAGGGCAAGGGGTCAGGCGAAGCGGCGGCGCGCTGCAACACAGCTAGTCCAGCGGCCAGGCCACTCTTCATATCCAGCGACCCGCGGCCGGGTAAAAAGTCACCCGACTGTAAATCGGCCAAGGCGAGCCGATCGGCGGGTTGGTCGCTAAGGGTTAAGGTTTCAATCAGACGCGGCAAAAGCGCTTCCGGATCATAGGCCCAGGCTTGCAGCGCGCCATAGTTTTCGATACTTACCACATCGTAGTGGCCAGCCAAGATGATGGTTTGGGCACTAGCGCCACGCACAAAGGCGTAGAGGTTGTAACGTTCGTGGGCATCATTTGAGGTGCGTTGACAACGTAGCTGATCGGGGTGGCGGGCAAAATAGGGCCAAGTGACCAGTTGATCAGCCAGTTGACGGGCAAAGTGGGTCTCACCCGCACTGTTGGTCAGGCTTGGGATGCGCACAAGGGCAAGGGTTAACTCCCGCACGGTGGCATACCATTGATTAGGCAATAAGTCCATCAATTTCTCCATCGAGATAGTCCTCCTCTCTCCGTATGCTAACATCATCGACTCATCGCCAGCCATTTTACGCAAGCGGCTCAATTCTCCAAGATTACAACCTCGCCGCGCGAGCCATCGACGCGCACGCGCTGACCACTCTTGAGCCGGCTGGTCACTTCATGTACGCCAACCACGGCGGGGATACCATATTCACGCGCGACCACCGAGCCGTGGGTCATCAAACCACCCACTTCCATCACCAGGCCGCCAGCGGCCAAAAAGAGCGGCGTCCAAGCCGGATCGGTGCCGGGACAGACAAGGATCTCACCTGGCGCGAGTTGGCTGGTATGCGGATCGAAGACAACATGCACGATACCTTCCACGATACCAGGTGAAACGGGGCTACCATTCAAGACACCGGCGCTTTGTTGGGCAGTAGAGCGCATACCGTCATAGAAGGCCCG
>JBBRVA010001000.1:0-2854 GCA_038247295.1 Caldilineales bacterium
AAAGTCTTTATTGAACGCGAGGGCCAATCGGTCGCGCAGGTGACCTTTACCGTACCAAACGGTCTTTGGGTAGATATGCTCTACCTCGTCGGCGATTTTAACGAATGGCAATATACCACATACCCGATGACGCATGATGAGTGCGCCGGCCGCTGGCGAGAATTTTGTCGTCGTGATCAAGTCAAAATTTAAACCCTTCGCTGCTATCCATGCACGTTGGGTACCACCTGTGCTATAATTATAAATCACGATCTACTCCGAATGGTTGGCCTATTATATCTGTGAAATGTAAGCCTTTATGGCGATTCCTACTGAAACTTTGCTACCATTCTCCCTGACAACCTTAACTCTCTTCGGCTATCCAACGCGGGCGCGGCTTTGGGCTTTCCTGCAGATGGGGCTGGCCCAGCCGGAACTTCAACGCACCGCTGGGCTCCGTTTTTGGAAACTACTGGGCAGCGGACAGGGGCAAGGGTTTAGTCTACAGCCCAATTGGGACCGTTATGGGCTCTTGGCAGTTTGGGCTACAGCGGCCGATGCGGAGAAATTTTTCTCCTCTTCGTTGCTTATGGATGCCTACCGGCGCCACGCGGCGGAGATATGGACGGTCTATTTGGCGCCGGTGCAAGCGCATGGCCGCTGGTCCGGTGAAAATCCGTTTCAACCACTGGCTGAGCGTCGGGTTGATGGACCAATCGCCGTCTTGACGCGCGCCGCGATCCGTTGGCAGAAGTTGCTGCCCTTCTGGCGCGCGGTGCCGGCGAGCAGCACCGCGTTGGCGCAAGCCCCGGGTCTGCTGGCCTCGATTGGGGTGGGTGAAGTGCCTTTTGTGCGCCAGGCCACCTTTAGCCTCTGGCGCAGCGAGGCGGATGTGAAAGCCTTTGCCTACCGCAACGACGTACACCGCACCGTGATCCAGCGCACGCGCGCCGAGCGCTGGTATGCAGAAGAATTGTTCGCCCGTTTTGTGCCCATCCGTTCGACTGGGCAGTGGAATGGCGTGGACCCGCTTAAGGCGAGTGCGCAGAGGTAGAACGCGGCGTAGAGCCGCAAAATTTTGCGGCTCTACTTTTGATTACCAGGGAGTTGACCTATGCGCCAACGTGCGCGTAAACTTGCCACGGCGCTCGCCGTGCTGATTACCTTGTGGCTCCTCTGGGATCGCCTGCATATTGTTATTTGGGTGCAAATGCCCTGGTGGGGCCTACTGATCCTGGCCGTGGTTATCTTCCTAGCAATTGATTATATTTTCGATCAAGTCTTTGGCTAACCCACGCCGCCGCTTCATCCACTCCGCATCCCCCACCATTGGCAGACAATACCCAATATTTGATCCTGGGTATTGGGTATTACACCACCATCTGGCCTATTTCTACTGTTGTACAACCGGCAAGAAGTAACGCTGGATGTCGCCACTGATCACGGGCGTCGGCGTTGGCGCGGTTGCCGCTGGCGTTACGGTGCCAGGCGAGGTCGTGGGCGTTGGCGTGCCAAGTGGGGGCATTGGTGTTGCTGTACTTACCGGGGGATTATCCTGGGCTTTCCAGTAGGTCAACAGTTGGAGCAGGGCCTGGGCCTGGTTGGTGGGCGCGAGTTGGCCGGCCTGATCTTTTTCGCTCAGACCATGACAAGAGCCACAGACGCGAATCTCACCGGGCTGGAAAGAAAGCCAGTTGCGTTCGCGCACCACGCCCACACCTGCATCGTCGGTCAATTGCCAAGTCATGGCGCGGCCGGCGGGGACAAAGGCGGCCACGGAGCCGTCGGCCGCGACAACGACGCTGCCAACCGGGCCATTCGGATTGGGTGGGTTGGCAGCGATGGCGGCGGCCATGTGTAATGGTTGCGCCAGGACGCGGCGCCCGGCCCGCGGTTCGCCACTGTTGTTGGGCCGCATGCCGCGAATCTGATCGGCCTGAAAAATTTGCAAGTGTGCCACTTCATAAATTTTATCACCCGGTTGCTGATCCGTGGCCAGGGTTTGCGTATTGCTGCCAAATACTTTTAAGTTATAAGGCTGTTGGCGGTCAAAATCGTCGCGCGTGGTCACGTTGCGCGTAACCATCAAGGCCAGGTTATTTGCGGTTAGATAGGCCTGTAACACGCCAATATCGACACCGGCCTGGGCAAAGATTTGCTGCTCTGGCCCTGGTACTTCTTGGGTCAGCCGCGTCGGGCGGGTGCGGACGCGTACTTCGGCAGGCTGCAATTCCCACAACTCCCCATTGTAAGTGACCTGCTCATCTGGGTCCCACCAGTGCACGCTTTTTGTCAACCCTGGCGTTAGCACTTGGCTCGCTGCGGCATAGCCATTGCCAGCCGCAGTTACCGTCTTCAAGCGAAAGGCATAGCGCGACAGCGGATTTTCGCGCGTGCCCTCATTGGCATCTGCGCGTGTGGAGGTGGTGTGAACGGCGATCAGGCTGCCATCAGTGAGCGGCAATGGATCGCGATAGAGGCCAGAATGCTCGGCGACGGGTGTATCATCGTAGGAAGCCGTGCTGCGGTGGGTGACATAGGTGACAGCGACATGATCGGCGTTGACGGTGGGTGGGATGCTCAGGCGAATGATCTGGCCGGCGGCGTGGGTGGAAAACTCGGGCGCATCGATGCCATAGTAGAGACCAGGCGTGGTCGGGTCTTCCTTCACCTGTAGCATATTGGCGATCGAGTTGGGGTTGAAGCGGCTAACTTGACCGTAATATTCGAAGATTGTCGGGTCATCATTCAGGGTGGCTGGGATATAGCCATGTAATTCATGCCGGCCCAGGTGGCCCAAAATTTCCGCCTCGGTGCCATCTTCATGAATCTGCCACGGCAAAAAGTGGTTAAAGGTATGCCCATTCAAGTTCGA
>JBBRVA010001001.1:0-2852 GCA_038247295.1 Caldilineales bacterium
ATTTACGATTTTTGATTGACGATTTACGAAACAGCATCGTCTACAAATAGCTTCGTAAATCGTCAATCAAAAATCGTAAATCGTCAATTTTTTGCGGGAAGGCATGGGAGTCGAACCCACCGCAGCCGGCTTTGCGCCGCCTGCCACCAATTTTGAAGACTGGGGCGCCCACCGGGACACAAGCCCTCCCAGAGGTATTGTACTGGATTGGGCGATGAAGGGCAAAAGGCGAAGAGAAAGTGGGAAGTGGATACAACAACAGATTTAGATAGCAACGGATAAATCGGACGCCGCAGCAGATGCAGTATCCGTTGCTGTCGGGGAGCCCTATGGGCCCCGTTGTTGTATCGATAAAAATTCTTTACCTGAATACCTTCTCTACCCAAAGCGCCAGTTGTTTAAGCCCCAAGTAGATGATAAACTAAAGCTCCTGTGTGACTTTACCGCCCCTTTGGCCTGAAAGCAGAGCTCAATGACACCATTAGTTGCAACCGAACAACGAGTAAACGCCGATCAACTACTGGCGATGGTCACTGCCATCTTCGTGCGTTGCGCTATGACACCAGTTGATGCCGATCGCCTCGCGGACTCGCTTGTCTTTGCCGACTTGAGCGGCGTCCATTCGCATGGGGTTTTGCGTGTGCCAGAATATGTGCAAAAGTTGACCCTGGGCGGTGTCAATCCCCAGGGCAAGCCCAGCATTGTGCGCGACAGCGGCGCCTGTCTTGTTGTGGATGGTGGCAACAGTATGGGACAGCTTGGTGCCCATTTTGCTATGCAACAGGCGATCGGGCGTGCCTATACCTTTGGTATTGGCGCCGCGGCCGTGCGCGGCAGCAACCACTGTGGCGCGATGGCCTACTTTGCGCGCATGGCGCTGGAGCACGATATGATCGGCATCGCCACCACCAATGCCTTGCCGACGATGGCGCCTTGGGGTGGCGCCGAACGCATCTTAGGCATCAATCCGCTTGGGTTTGCCATTCCCGCCGGCATCGAAGCGCCGATTGTCTACGACGCGGCCTTTAGTGGATCTTCGCACGGAAAAATCCGCATCTACCAGCAGAAGGGGTTGACGCTACCCGCCGGTTGGGCGCTGGATCGCGACGGGCAGCCTACTGTCGATCCCGCCGTGGCAATTGATGGTCTGTTAGCGCCGATTGGTGGCTTCAAAGGCGCAGGGCTGGCCATGATCATGGGCATTTTGTCGTCGATGCTTTCCGGTGCTAGCTACGGAACAGAATTAGGTAGCCTGGAAACCGGCCCTACGCCGGGTGAGGATGGACATTTTATGGCCGCGATCCGCGTCGGTGCTTTCGAGGATGGGGCACGTTTCAAGGCGAGGGTTGATCAGGCCATTCAGCAACTTCATCAGTGTACATTGGCGCCTGGTTTTGATCGTACCTACGCGCCGGGCGAGGTTGAGGCGATCAACCGCACGAACTATCGGCGCGACGGGATTGCCCTCAACGCGGTTACGTTGGCGGATTTGATGAAGACGGCCGAGAAACTGGGGATTGACATAAGGGTGTGATTTTAGACAGTATGGAGGCAATAACCGGTTCAACGGATGGTCAATACAACCGCAAGTGCCTGGTTGATCGCTTGCATCTGCTCATGCGACAGCTTGCCCAATCGCCGGATAAATCTTTGCTGAGCGACAGAACGTACTTGAAATGCGTCGGCTGATGAGGGTTTCACCAGTCCGTTTTCCTCATTGGGCGCAATGCGAACCATCCACGGCGCGATCGCATATCGATCTTTCCAGTCCGTAATTGGCACGATTACTTTTAAGGGCAATAAGCCGATTGCATCATCATTTACAATGACGGCTGGTCGAGTCTTGTTGATTTCGGAACCGATGGTTGGGTCCAAATTGATGAGCCAGATTTCACCCCTCAGCATAGAAATCTTCTCCATCGATGGCCGTAAAAATGGTTAAGTCAGGATCTTCCATGTAATCGAGCAGAAGTGCATTCGCTGCCATCGCTAGCCGCTCTGTTTCACCCGGCAGAGATGGCTGAGGATCGACCTGCTGAAAATTTCTGCGCAGGAGCCGAATTGCTGCTTCGATCACTTCTAATTGCTCTTTGGCAGGAAGTTGGACAAATTTGTCCAGAATTTCTGTTTGGATCATAGCTGCCTCACTGAATGTATTAGGCATGAATGGTATAATGGCCCATATCAAGACATCCTTGGTTTGCTTATCATTATAATGCTCTCTTGACAAAGAGAAAATTTCACGATAGTGTTGGCTTTAATCGAAGAGCAACGGTTCTTCATAATTGAAGATACTCTCTGGTATATATATGAACAATTTATCCGACTTCCACGGCCCCAACGCCGGTTATGTATTAGATTTGTACGAACGTTATCGCCACGACCCGCAAACAGTCGATGCTGCCACGCGGCGCTACTTCGAGCAGTGGGATCCCAGCGCTATGTTGGCCGAACCGGCTGTGCGGGTGAATGGTGCCTCAGTACAAACGACTGGCGCACCAACTGATGGCGCGGCGCAGGCCATGACGCTGGACATGCAAAAGGTGGCCAGCGTCGCCAATCTGGCGCAGGCGATTCGTGAGTATGGTCATCTGGGCGCATACCTGGATCCGCTGGGCGGCGACCCGACGGGCGACCCGACGCTCGACCCGGCCTACCACGGCTTAACCGAAGCCGATCTGCGTCGTTTGCCGGCCAACATTGTGGGTGGGCCCTTGGTGGAAGCGGCCGACAATGCCTGGGAAGCGATCCAAGCCTTGCGCCAGGTCTATTCCACCCACACCGGCTATGATTACGACCATGTACGCATGGCCGACGAGCGTGAGTGGTTGCGGCATGCCGCCGAATCCGGC
>JBBRVA010001002.1:0-2849 GCA_038247295.1 Caldilineales bacterium
ATCTGCGCTCGCCTTCAGCAGCCCGACGTGCGACTTTTGACCGTTGTCGGCGCGGGCGGGATGGGCAAGACCAGGTTGGCGCTGGCCGTCGGCCAGGCGATTTTAGGGGTATCATCGGCGGCTCAGCCAAAATCTCCAATCTCCACGCTCACCTATCCCGACGGCGTCTTCTATGTGCCACTGGCCCCCCTGTCCGACCCGGGGGCGATTGCGCCGACCCTTGCCACTGCGTTAGGCTTGAATATACAAGGCGAGCCACAGCAAGCCGTGATTCAAGCGTTGCGCAACAAGCAGTTGTTGCTCATCCTTGATAACTTTGAGCATCTGTTAGACGCGACGGGGTTTGTGGTCGATCTCTTACAAGCCGCGCCCGCGTTGCAAATTTTGGTCACGTCGCGCGAACGACTGCATGTGCGCGGAGAGCATCTCTACCTGATCCCTGCGCTTGCGTATGATCCTGGGCAGATCGACATCGAAGCGGTAGCTGCTTTATCGTCCGTACAGCTTTTTCTGCAATGCGCTCAACGGACAGAGGCGAATTTCGTGCTGGATGCCGAAAATATGGCGGCGGTGTTGCGCATCTGTCGCTTGGTGCAAGGCATGCCGCTGGGGCTGGAACTGGCCGCCGCCTGGGTGGGAACGCTGCCGATCCCCGCGGTTGCCGACGCCATCAGCCAAAGGTATGACTTCCTGGCGGCGGATTGGCGCGATGCCCCCGAACGGCAACGCAGTATGCGCGCCGTATTTGAGTGGTCGTGGCAATTATTAAATCAAAGTGAGCAGCAGGTGCTGCGTCAGCTGGCCGTCTTTCACGGCGGCTTCACCGCGGTGGCGGCACAAGCGGTGACCGGCGCAACGTTGCCCTTGTTGACCCGCCTGGTGCATAAGTCGTTGGTGCAGTGGGATGAAAGCGACCACAACGCCGCCGCTGGTCGCTATCGTTTGCACGAGTTACTTCGTCAATTTGCCGCGGAAAAACTAGATCAGCTCGCCGCCGAACGAACGACCGTGCAGACAATGCACAGCCGCTTTTATCTGACCTATCTCGCCCAACGCACCTTGCGCCTGGTGCGGCGTGAACCACAGGCGGCCGGCGCCGAAATCCAGCGCGAGTTGGACAACATTCGCCAAGCGTGGACCTGGGCCGCGGGCCAAGGCGATGTTGCCGCATTAGATCAGGCTGCCTATGGCTGGTGGCAATTCTGTAGCTGGTGTGGCCTCATCAGCGAACTGCGCCAAAGCCTGGCATTGGCGATCCAAGGGGTGCGCACCTGGTTGGCCCAGGGTGACAGCCAGCAATTCAGCGCCGGGCAGCAACTGCTCAGCAAATTGTTGGCGATCCACGCCAATTTGCTCTTTGCGCAAGGTGTAGATAAAGAGATGGCGTCCGCAGCCGAGGAGGCCATTGCGCTGGGGCAGACCTATGGCAGTATCGAAGGTGAGAGCCTTGGCTATTTTGTCCTGGGCCGCGCCTACCAGGAATTTGAAAAGATCAGCGATGCGATTGCCATGTGGCAAAAGACAATTGCCCTCGCCCAGGCCGATCAGCAAGGCCCAACCCCCAGCCCAATGGCGCTCGACACCGAGTGGATGGCCCATCTGTGGTTGCGCGGTGCGGCCATGGCGCTCGATGATTATGCGGGCGGTCGTGCGCATATGATCCAAGCCCTGGCGATCTGCCAGGCGCTTGGTCATGTGCGCGGCGAGTTAAGCTGTCTCACCAATCTAGCCTGGAATGATTTTGTCGTAGGTGACTATAGCGCGGCCCAACAACGTTTTGAGCAGGGTTTTGCATTAGCGTGTACGCTGCGCCACCGCTGGGCGGAAATGGCCACTTGTTCTGGGCTAGGCGAAGTAATGCGGCGCCAAGGCCGCTATGGGCAGGCGTTGGCCTGGTGGGAACGAAGTTTGGCCATCGCCGTCGAATATAGCCCGTATGATGAAGCGTTGCTGATGGCCTCTTTCGTGCGCCTCTATAGTTATTTAGGCGATCAGGCAGGAGCAGCAGCGTGGCGCAGCCGGCTTTTTCAACTGCTCGAACGCACCAAATTGCCCAAAGATTGTCAGCGGCAGGCGTTGTTAGCGGCGGCGGTACAGGCCTATTATGCAGGCGAACTGCCAAGCGCCCTCACCTATGCCGAACAGGTGCGCCAACTGACCGGGCCCGGCGAGATCCTCACCGTGCGCGCCGACGTGCTGATCGTGCTGGGCCATG
This sequence comes from Caldilineales bacterium, assembly GCA_038247295.1. Taxonomy (GTDB): domain Bacteria; phylum Chloroflexota; class Anaerolineae; order Caldilineales; family Caldilineaceae; genus JAPLGZ01. The sequence goes on from JBBRVA010001002.1 coordinate 2,216, forward strand.
TACAAGCCGCCTTGCAACAATCGACTGCGGCCGCGGCCAGCTATACAGACGCCATTGCCTGTTACACCAAGATCGGCAACCAGTCCGACACCACCGAAGCGCAGGCCGGCCTGGCCGCGCTCGCCCTGGCGCAAGGGGATCAAGACCAAGCCCAACGTTGGGTCGACGCCATTTTGCCCATCCTTGCCGCACAGCCGCGCGCGGGGCTGACGACTCCGTTTTTCACCTATCTAACCTGCTATCGGGTGCTAACCGCCAACCAAGATCCGCGTGCGCCCGGGATTTTAGAACAAGGCTGGCGTCTGTTGCAGGACTATGCGATAGGAATTACTGATCCTGCGCAGCGGCGAGATTTTTTGGAAGGCGTGAAGGTGCATCGAGAGTTGCAGGCGTTGTATGCAGCCGTTCCGCTAAAATAAACGACTTCTCGCTTACGTTGGTAAGTTGGGCGTTACAAAAGCTAGTATTCGTCTGACAAGCTTTGGTAGATTCGCGCGCATAGATCACTTTGCCCTTGTTCACAATTTCTTCTACGATGAAAGGGTTTTTATTAGCAATCATCTGCGAAAATTCGGCAGGTGTATAAACCAAGAAGTCAACGCTCACCAGTGGCAAGCAGAGCAAAGCAACCTCA